>NZ_AP014637.1:900000-1037500 GCF_000829415.1 Pseudomonas sp. StFLB209
CTTAGAGCGGCGATGTTATCCACAGCTGTAAGAAGGAAGCCCCTGCAGTGACCGTAAAACTGATCGTTGGCCTGGGAAATCCAGGCGCCGAATACGAACAGACCCGGCATAACGCAGGGGCTTTTTTCGTCGAGCGTATTGCTCAGGCGCAACGGGTCAATCTCGTCGCCGAGCGCAAATTCTTTGGCCTGACCGGACGCTTCACGCATCAGGGTCAGGACGTTCGTCTGTTGATTCCCACCACCTACATGAACCGCAGCGGCCAGGCCGTGGCGGCACTCGCCGGCTTCTACCGTATCGGTATCGACGAGATCCTGGTGGCCCACGACGAACTCGACTTGCCGCCGGGCGTCGCCAAACTCAAGACGGGCGGCGGTCATGGCGGCCACAACGGCCTGCGCGACATCATTGCGCAAATGGCCAACCAGAACACATTTCATCGCCTGCGGCTCGGCATTGGCCACCCAGGGGATGCCAGCAAGGTGTCAGGGTTTGTCCTGGGTCGCGCGCCACGCGCCGAACAGGAAAAGCTCGACGCCAGTATCGACTTTGCCCTCGGCGTGCTGCCGGATATCCTTGCCGGCGACTGGAGCCGTGCGATGCGTACCCTGCACAGCCAAAAGGCCTGACAGGGGGAGTCTCTAAAAACGTAGGCGAGGCAGTCAGCGCAAGGCAAAAACAGGCGAACAAGCGCAGTTGACTGACGGTCAATGAGCATTGTGAGCCTGTTTTAACGCAGCGATGACAACGCAGGTAGTTTTTAGAGCCTCCCCCAAATAACTGAGGGGAACACCATGGGATTCAATTGCGGCATCGTAGGCCTGCCTAACGTCGGCAAGTCCACCCTGTTCAACGCCCTGACCAAGTCGGGCATCGCGGCAGAGAACTTTCCCTTCTGCACCATCGAGCCGAACAGCGGCATCGTACCAATGCCCGACGCGCGCCTGGCGGCCCTGGCAGCCATCGTCAACCCCAAGCGCATCCTGCCGACCACCATGGAATTCGTCGACATCGCAGGTCTGGTAGCCGGTGCCTCGAAAGGCGAAGGCCTGGGCAACAAGTTCCTGGCCAACATCCGTGAAACCGACGCCATCGCCCATGTGGTGCGCTGCTTCGAAGACGAGAACGTGATTCACGTTGCCAACAGCGTCGACCCCAAGCGTGACATCGAAATCATCGACCTGGAACTGATCTTCGCTGACCTCGACAGCTGCGAGAAGCAGGTCCAGAAAGTTGCCCGCAACGCCAAAGGCGGCGACAAAGACGCCGTGGCCCAGAAGGCCCTGCTGGAACAACTCATCGCCCACTTCACCGAAGGCAAGCCAGCGCGCAGCCTGATGAAGAACATGAGCAGCGACGAGAAAGCCGTGATCCGTGGCTTCCACCTGCTGACCAGCAAGCCAGTCATGTACATCGCCAACGTCGCTGAAGACGGCTTCGAGAACAACCCGTTTCTCGACGTCGTCAAAGCCATCGCCGAGGAAGAAGGCGCGGTAGTGGTGCCGGTGTGCAACAAGATCGAAGCCGAAATCGCCGAGCTGGACGAAGGCGAAGAGAAGGACGAATTCCTCGAAGCCCTGGGCCTGGAAGAACCTGGCCTGAACCGCGTCATCCGTGCCGGTTACGAGCTGCTGAACCTGCAGACCTACTTCACCGCCGGCGTGGAAGAAGTACGTGCCTGGACCGTGCGGGTCGGCGCTACTGCGCCGCAGGCGGCCGGTGTGATTCACACCGACTTCGAGAAAGGCTTCATTCGCGCCGAGTGCGTGGCGTATGCCGACTTCATTCAGTTCAAGGGTGAGGCTGGGGCTAAAGAGGCTGGCAAATGGCGCCTGGAAGGCAAGGATTACATCGTTAAAGACGGTGACGTGCTGCACTTCCGCTTTAACGTTTGATGTTCAGCCCCGTGGAGTGACACGCGGCTTGATGCAATGACCAAACCCCCGGTTCGCGTTGGCGACCGGGGGTTTTGTTTTTTTGCCGCAAAGCGTTATTGCACTAGTGGCTGTTGACGTTTCAGCGCAGGCCGCGTTGCAGCGCCAAATCGTGTCAGGCGAGGCGAAGGACGCAGGAAATGGTCGCTCCCTTTTCAAGTCCTTCAACGACGCATGGCGCGATTTGGGGCGCAACCCGCAGGGCCGTGGCTGTTTTGTCACACACACTTCAACAGACTGAAGCCTATGCAGGCCGACAAAACAGACCTCGGCGCGGTTGTGATGAAACGTCATCAGCCCCTAGACCCAGCGCATGCAGACACCGCACTCAACAGCGCCGACAAAGTTTCCACACCCAGATCCATCACGACCCGGCCAGTAGCGACTGCCCGTGCGGCTGCACCTTCAAGCGAATCAGCGAGGACGTGGGCAATGCTCAGACGCCACTTTGTTTATTCGCTGGCAAAGATGCAATTATGTCGGCACGGCAAGTTTCCAGTATTTCATCCGCGAGAGCCGAGTCATCCGGACACGCCCGAGACAGGATGACCGCACCGACTGCATGGGCCAGCAGGTCGATCATTCTCGCCCTGGCGTCCTGCTGCGGCGCATCCAGACCTGCCTGAAATTTTTCCTCAAGCGCTGCCAGCATCTTTTCAACGCCAACGGCAAAGGTCGCCTTCAATTGCTCTGATTGGCGAGCCGCGTCACCGCACAGCGCTGCCATCGTACAGCCCTCACCCCGTCCGTCTCGATGACCCCGAGAAACGTACCTGTTTACGAAACCTGCAACATCAAGGTCGCGGGTACGGTCAAGCGATTGCGAAAGGCTATTTTCAGCGGCTTCAGCCATCAGATCAGCCTTGGAACCGAAGTGCTTGTAAAAGCCCCCCTGAGTAAAGCCAGCAGTGGCCATCAGCTCCGTCACACCGACCCCATCGTATCCACGCTCACGAAACAGCTCTGAAGCCGTATCCACAATGCGAGCCCGGTTGGCGAGTGATTGCGTCTTGGTGATCTTCATTGCGCACTCCTGAGCCTGGCAAACATAGGCCGCACTATACTCTGATGTCGATCATAATCAAAACAGTTGACACTTTTGATTACGATCGACATCATAAAAGCCAGCAGCATATCTTTGCCTCCTGGGCGCAGATGGCGGTCCTTGATCAACGAGTATGGAATCAATATGAACGACAAGACCTTGTTTGAGCCCTACACCCTTGGCTCACTGACGCTTTCCAACAGACTCGTCATGGCGCCGCTGACGCGAAACCGCGCTGGGGCGGGTTTTGTGCCGCAGCAGCTCACTGCAACCTACTACGCGCAACGAGCGTCCGCAGGCCTGCTGATTGCTGAGGCCACTCAGATCTCACAGCAAGGACAGGGCTATCAAGATACGCCCGGTATCTATACAGCGGCGCAGATAGAGGGATGGCGCGCTGTGACCGAAGCAGTTCACGCCGAAGGAGGACGCATTTTCCTGCAGTTGTGGCATGTCGGGCGCGTTTCTCATGTTGATCTTCAGCAAAACGGTGCAGCGCCAGTAGCGCCTTCTGCCCTTCAGGCCTCGACGAAAGTCTTCGTCAACAACGGCTTCGCCGATGCCTCAGTCCCTCGGGCCCTGGATATCGAAGAGTTGCCCGGGATCGTTAATGACTTTCGCCAAGCGGCAAAAAACGCCATCACTGCGGGGTTTGACGGCGTAGAGATCCACGGCGCCAACGGCTATTTGCTGGATCAGTTCCTGAAAGATGGCGCCAATGTTCGTACTGACGCCTACGGTGGCTCGGTTGAAAACCGTGCACGCCTGCTGCTCGAAGTCACTGATGCCGTGCTCAGCGAGATCGGTGCTGAACGAACCGGAATTCGTATCTCTCCAGTGTCACCTGCCAATGGCGTTTCAAGCAGCGATCCGCAAGCTCAGTTCGACTACCTCGTTGACCAACTCAACGCCCGAAGCCTGGTTTACCTGCACGTGGTCGAAGGTGCGACTGGCGGCCCCCGTGACGTCGCCCCCTTTGATTTTGGCTCCCTGCGCCAGCGCTTCAAAAATACCTACATCGCCAACAACGGCTATGACATTAACCTGGCGACTTCCCGACTCAACGATGACAAGGCCGATCTGATCGCCTTCGGACGTCCGTTTATTGGCAACCCGGATTTGGTAGAGCGACTCAAGACTGATGCCGCTTTGTCCGCATTCGACCCTGCCACTCTGTATGGCGGAGGTGCAGCCGGCTACATCGACTACCCGACGCTTGCAGAATCCCGCGATGCGCACAACTGAACAACCTCAAACACTGAATCGTTAATCGACGTCCATTCAAGAGCATCTATTTATGAGCATCTCTGAAACCGTACTTATTACTGGCGCCTCTACAGGCATTGGCGCAACTTACGCCGAGCGCTTTGCCCAGCGCGGGCACAACCTGGTACTGGTTGCCCGCGACAAAAGCCGATTAGACGTACTGTCGGCCCGTCTGCGTGAGAAATACAGCGTTGTGGTTGACGTGATTCAGGCTGACCTGACTCAGACCAGCGAACTGGCAACCGTAGAAGCGCGTCTGCGTGAAGACGCTCGCATCGGGATTCTTGTGAATAACGCGGGAGCCGCCCAATCAGGCAGCTTCGTTGATCAATCCACCGACAGCATTGCCAACCTGGTCGCCCTCAACACGACCGCACTGGTCCGACTCTCCAGCGCTATCGCCCCTCGGCTCGCGCAAGCCGGTAGTGGTGCGATTATCAACATTAGCTCGGTCGTCGGGCTGGCACCGGAATATGGGATGGCGGTCTACGGTGCGACCAAGGCGTTTGTGCTGTTTCTCTCGCAAGGGCTGAACCTCGAACTCTCACCCAAAGGTGTGTACGTCCAGGCCGTACTGCCAGCCGCGACCCGTACAGAGATCTGGGAACGTGGAGGCTACGACATCAATACCATCAGCGAAATAATGGAAGTCGCAGACCTGGTCGATGCCGCACTGGTTGGTTTTGATCGCCGCGAACCGGTGACCATTCCACCTCTGCAAGAAGGCGCTCGTTGGGATGCCCTACAGGCTGCCCGCCAAGGCTTACTGTCAGATATCCGCCAATCCGCAGTCGCCGAACGCTACAAAAACTGAGGTGCGATTGTCATGCAGCAAACGTTCATATGTTGCTCTAAAGACCGAGCGTTTGCTGCGCATTGTCCCCTCTTGCCAATCTGACTCTGGATTGGACACGCTGCGCAAATGATCACTGAAGCCAACAACAATCTCTCTTGGACGCCTGAGCAAGCACCTCAAGACGCGTTGGTGCCACTGGCCGGCGCGCCGCTTTCTGCCACTAAGGGTTGAATAATCATGAAGGCTTTTTTTATCAAGCAATACGGCAAGCGCAGTGGCAGTATCGGTGAGTTACCGGAGCCAAAAGTAGGCGCCAACGACGTTCTGGTGCAAATAAAGGCCACCAGCATAAATCCTCTGGACGCCAAGATCAGATCAGGGGAATTCAAACAGATTCTTCCCTACACATTCCCTCTGATATTGGGAAATGATTTGGCTGGCGTTGTGGTTCGTGTTGGGCCTGGTGTTCGCCAGTTCAAACCTGGCGACGAAGTCTATGCACGGCCTGCGCAAGATCGAATCGGGACATTTGCCGAGCTTATTTCTGTCGACCAGGACTCGTTAGCTCTGAAGCCTCACAACATCAATATGGAGCAAGCGGCGTCATTGCCTCTAGTTGCGCTGACGGCATGGCAAGTGCTGGTTGAAACTGCCCAATTGAAGAAAGGCCAAAAGGTGCTCATCCATGCAGGGTCTGGAGGCGTAGGTAGCGTTGCCATTCAGCTTGCCAGGCATCTGGGTGCTTTCGTTGCCACGACGACAAGCACGCCGAATGTTGAGTGGGTAAAAGCACTCGGGGCTGACATCGTTATTGACTACAAAAAGCAGGATTTCGAGACTGCCCTGAATGACTATGACGTTGTAGTTAACAGCCTGGATCCGGTTGTTCTCAAAAAGTCGGTGAATTGCCTCAAGCCGGGAGGTCTGCTCGTATCGATCTCCGGGCCACCAACTCCTGAGTTTGGCGATGCACAAGGTTTGTCTTGGCCGATCAAACAGATCCTGCGCTTGCTTAGTTTCAGGATCCGGAAAATTTCACACGCAGCCGGGGTCAAATATTCATTCGTTTTCATGCGCGCCAATGGCGCGCAACTGAAAGAAATCACGTCGCTGGTTGAATCGGGCGCCATCAAACCGGTTATCGACAAAGTCTACCCATTTACATCGATCGCTGACGCACTCACGTATGTCGAACAGGGAAGAGTCAAGGGAAAAGTCGTGATTAACCTTGCGTAACCCGGAGTGGGCGAGGATCCAGAAATGGGCCGTAGAAACATCGAAACATCGGGCTCAGTCGTGGGAATGCCAGATGAAGCTTTTTACCGGCAGCGGCAGCCGCAGCGTTCGTGGACTCAAGTGCATCAACATCCCATGTGGAGATAACTATGAACTACCAAACGTTCGGCAATACAGGGCTGCGTGTCTCAGAACTCGCACTCGGCACAGGCAACTTCGGTACTGGCTGGGGCTATGGCGCAGATCCCGACTCCAGTGCGGCGATCTTCAACGCTTACGCAGAGGCCGGTGGCAACTTCATCGACACCGCAGATATCTATCAATTTGGCCAGTCCGAGGAGTTGCTCGCAACGCTGCTTGAGGGACGACGCGACGACTTCGTGCTAGCCACGAAATTCACCAACGGTGCGGCAGCCAGCCCTAACAGGCTTGCGACAGGTAACAGCCGTCGTGCTTTGGTGAGCTCGGCAGAAGCGAGCCTGAGACGTCTTAAAACAGACCGGATCGACATTTACTGGGCCCATCACCCAGACGGTGTAACTCCGGTGGAAGAAATTGTCAGAGGCTTCGAGGATTTGGCACGCGCAGGGAAGATTCTGTACGCGGGCCTGTCCAACTTTCCGGCGTGGCGACTTTCCCGAGCCGTCACGTTAGCCGAGCTCACCCATGCGTTGCCTATTGCAGCGGCTCAATTCGAGCACAGCCTGGTCCACCGTGAGCCCGAAGCTGATCTGTTCCAGGCTTCATATGCTCTGGGTCTTGGCATCGTGACGTGGTCGCCGTTAGGCGGAGGCATGCTGACCGGTAAATATCGACAAGGCGAAAAGGGTCGTGCCGAAGGTTTCGGTGGCAAAGTATTTCAAGCTGAAAACTCCCCTCAGCGCAGCTTGATCCTGGATACAGTTCTGGAGATTGCAGGTGAAATCGGCGTCAGTGCTGGCCAGGTTGCGATTGCATGGGCTGGCACCCACGGGTCGATTCCAATCATAGGGCCGCGCTCCAAGCAGCAACTTACCGACAACCTGGGCGCATTGTCTGTGAACCTCACACATGAACAAATTTGCAAGCTCGATGCGGTCAGCAGCGTGGTTCCTTGCGCGCCGTTGAGGCTGTCAGGGTATGAAGCGGACCGGTCTCGCGCAAGGGTCGTTGCTTGAGGTAATGGGAAAGTAACCGCAGGCCCGGCCAAGCCTCCGTGTTTTGGCCGATCCCGAACGCTCAAGGCAATCCAATTCGCGACGCAGTGCGTCGCGCATTGATGAGCCACCAAATTAAAAAGGACTCACCTGTCCACACTCAGGCGCCACGTCCCCCGTGGTAAGCCACAACGCATATTTCCTGAACCGCTCATGATTGGCGACTTTCAGGAAAGGCTGCAGCCCCATCTCAGTGATCGCAGCTTCGTACTTTTTCCAGCTACTGATACTGATGCCAACAACCTCACAAAACTCACCCTGCGTCAGGCCCTCCCGGGCGCGGATGGCTTTCATTTTTTCAGGCAGATCCACGCTTCGACATCTCCATTGACAAGTTCCACCCCGCCCCGCCAGCGCCATTGATCATACCGGCATGCGTCGCGGCAAGGTGACGGCCATTGCCTGGTATCGTCGCAGCCATTCCGGCAAGGCCACGGTCTGGCTGTGCCGCTGCGATTGCGGGCTGTTTGAATACCGGCGCCCCGGCACCTGGGTTGCCCGGCCTTTCCCTGATGATATGTGTCGTGCGTGTCTGCGAGGCAAAGGCCCCAATGCCCGGCATACAGCCCCGAAGCGTTTGCTGCGATGGCGTGAGGAACTGCACAGCCTTGGCCTGAGCGATGTGGAGATAGCGCGGATTCAGGCACCGGGTGCGAATGTGGAGACCAGGGGCAGGACTGTGGTTGAGATACGGGAGCAGCTTTAGCTGCAACAGTGTTCACCAAGGTACTGGATGACCGCAGTGGGAGCTACCCTGGTAGCGAAGAGGCCGGTAAAGTCACAGCAACTGCTGCGAATGTGCTGGCGTCTTCGCGAGCAACCGGAGCGCCGGCCGGCTGCTCCCACCGGGGGCATACGTGCTTAAGTGAACAGCCTTGCGGCTAAAGCCGCTCACAAATTGCTGAGGCCCAGCCAAGCGATTATCCGGCCCCACTCAATCCGCTATGCATTGAATTCCGGATCGGGAGCGCCGGCTAGAACGCATGCAATGTCCCGGTCTACTTCGGGTTCTGGAACTGGCCGATCAATGATCAGTTGCTGGACGAGCTATCGGCCATGACCGGGCATCGCTATCGTCTGATGCATCAACACACCTGAATCGGGAGCACACACTGGATCTCGACAACCATGCGTACCTGACGACCTCCGAGGCGCTGGCGCAGCTCTGCGGCGCCGTGGCCCGGCCTTCCATCCTTAAGGAAGTCGATCACCTGATTGATGGCGAAGCCTATGATAAGGCGCTGCCTGGGCGTATTGCCGCCAGCTTGTATCAGGCTTGCAGAAACAGTGATTGGACCCGCTGCCAGTGCTCTGGAAAATCGGGTCGCAAGATTCATTTACTTCAGTGCTTGCTGAACGCGCCCGATCGAATACGCTGAAAAAACTGACCCACTCATCAACTAACAAGTGCGGGTTTCATAACTTCCTTACCATCGAGATATAAAGCCTGCTTCACGTTATCTTTCCCATACGGACGTTTAGCCTTTCCAGAAGAAGCTTGACCACCTCCTCCTGACTGAGCGCACCGCGCTTTGCGTAGCACACGACCAATAGTTCCAGCGGATGGACGCCCATCCTCGCTGCCAGTTGATCGAGCTTCTCCAGCGTGGGGCTTTTCAAGCCCCGTTCGATTTCAGAAAGGTAGGTCCGGCCGCTGACCCCGACAAAATCTTCCTGGGTCAGTCCTTTGGACTCTCGAATTTCTTTCAGCGCAGCACCGACGGCTTTGCTCAGCTCCATGGCGTGCCCCTTTACAAAAGAAAGGGTTTTCGCTTGAATGCATGCAATAGCACTACACGCTATAGCAGTCGCACCTAAAATTTATCCCCTCAGTTTTAGTACCGCCCCCAGCAGGAAGCAACTCGCTCATGATCACCAAGGACTTGCAAACGCAACTAACGGCCCATCTTTTTTCATTATTGTCCCCCGATTCCCCGTCAGGCTCAGCGCTCGAAACTTGCACCACAAATGAACAGGCCCATGTGCGTGCCGAAATGGTCAGCGCGCTCTGCTGCTATTTAATGAAAGACTGGGAACAGCTGCCCGAGTACAGCAAGCGCCCAATCGATTTCAACTTCGTGGCCGGCAGCGAGGCTGAGGAAGTCGCCCTGAAACAACTGGCCAGGGTCTTCATGGAATACGCGGAGATTGCCTTGAAAAACGCGCTGGCTTCGCAGCGCGAGCGGCAGGCAGACAAGTAACCAAACGTTTCTTTGCGCACAGCGCCCGGTGCTGCCCCGCCAAGCCACAACAGGTTCAGGCTGGGGCTTTCGGCTCGTTGCTGACGGGAGTTCTGCGAACATCGCTTGATCTGGATCAGCTCGTAACGCGGCGCCGCCGTTAATCTTGGCAAAATGCCACTAAAGTTTTCGCACTTCTGTTCGAGACACTGGCTACAGAAAATAATTCAGCCTGGATGCTGCACTATGCCTTTGCGTAATTTCAGTTTGCAAACCAAGCTGCTGCTGGTGTTGACCGTGGTCAACCTGATCAGTGTGGTGTCGTTCATCAGCTACGCCCAATACGCCAAGACTCAGGACATCCGCCAGCAGATCGACAATCGCCTGCGCACCGCAGCTTATGCGGTGCCGCGAGTGCTGGGCGACAACTACCTTGACCGCGCGCGCAAGGCCGATGGCCTCAAGGAAGGCGAGTACCTCAGCCAGGTGCGCAACCTGGGCGAGTACGCCGGGGATGTGGATCTCAAGTATGCCTACAGCATGATGGTCGATGCGCAGGGCCAGGTGTATTACCTGGCCGACGGCTCCAGCGCTGCCGACATTGCCAATAACAGCTATTCCAAACACCTGCAGCATTACACCGATGCCAGCCCGGCAGTGCTGGAGGCGGCGCGCAGCGGGCAAGCGCAGTTTGATGAGTACACCGACAGCTATGGCAGTTTCCGCTCGATCTTCCTGCCACTGCGCACCGCCAGCGGTCAGGCCTATGTGGTCGGTGTGGATGTCACCCTGACCGCCCTGCAACAGGCTATCAGCGCCAGCCTGTACAGCCTGTTGCTGATCGGCGCCGCCACCTTCGGTATCGGTTTGCTGCTGTCGTGGCTGGCGGCGCGGATGCTGGTGCAGGGCATTCACCACCTGACCGGCCAGCTCAACCATATTGCTGACAAACGCGACCTGTCGACCACCGTGACCGTCATCACCGGCGATGAAATGGGCCAGATGGGCAAACGCCTGTCGAGCCTGTTGCAGGACGTGCGCCAGACCCTGGGCAGCGCCTCGGGCATGGCTGACAACAACCAGCGGCTGGCCGCGACCTTTCTGTTGCTGGCAGAAGACATTGCCAGGCGCATCCAGCAAGCCGGTGGCCAACTGGCCGATATCAACCAGCACGGCCAGTCGATTCGTCAGTCGGCCGAGCAGTCGTCCAATCTGGCCGGCACGGTGCGCGGTTACCTGGAATGCGCCACCAGCGAACTGACCCGCACCCATCAAGACCTCAAAAGCCTGATCGGCGATGTGCACCACAGCACCTCGGCCAATATAGAACTGGCCGGTGACCTGAACCGCCTGAGCAGCGAAGCCGAACAGATCGGTCAGGTGCTGCAGATGATTGCCGGGATTTCTGACCAGACCAACCTGCTGGCACTCAACGCCGCCATCGAAGCTGCGCGTGCCGGTGAAGCCGGGCGCGGCTTTGCGGTGGTGGCCGATGAAGTGCGCAAGCTGGCCGGCCAGACCCAGAGCGTGCTGACCGACGCCCAGCAAGTGATCAGCGCTGTAACCCAGGGTATCCGCCAGACCGCCCAGCGCATGGGCAGCGCGGCCGAACAGTCGCGCAACCTAGCCACCGCCTCGGACGGTACCCTGGATGTGATCGACGGGCTGGTCAAACAAATGGGCCAGGTCAGCGACACCATGGACCGCGCCCTGGCCAGCAGCGAAGAAATCCAGCACGCGGTGACCGACATCGCCGGCCGCCTGGGCGGCATGCATGAAACCTTCGAACAGACGCATCAGGGCGTGACCGAGATCCACGACTCGGCCACCACCCTGGGCAACAATGCTCAGGCGCTGAAGGTGGGGCTTGGCGTGTTCATGACCTGAGTAGTGGGTCTGAGTAGCGAGCTTTGCTCTCTCAGAATGCGGTTCCGTCTGCTGGAGCAAACATCGCTTACCAAAGCATCCATTCTGCAAGACCGGCTGCGGCGCAGTAGCCGGATTGTCAGAGCACCGGGCTGATTCCCGAATACAGACTCGCTGCGACACATCCTGACCATTGCCTGCTGCAAGCTGTCTCTACTGCCCCTCAGGAGAGACACCATGCCCACCAAGGCCCTTGCCCCCATCGCCCACAACAGCCCGCGCGCCGAGGACACCTGCGCCTTGTCATTGAAGTGGTGCTATCAATTACTGCTGGAGCTTGGCGGGCATCGGACTTTTATCAGCCGGCATGGCCTCAACGACGACGATCTGGCCGTCGAGTTGGGCCTTGGCAAGTGGCTGGACGCCGATGAGGCCAGCCCGGTCCAGTTGCGCCGCGCCCTGCGCGGGGCGGCGCGGCAGTTCGATGTGGATCATCCGTGCCTGACCTATCCCGACCGCCTGGCCGCTAACCTGATGGCGCTGGGCGAACTGTTGGCCTTGAACGAGACCGAGTTGCAGGTGCTGGGTTTCTGCGTGCTGATGTGCAGCGACCCGATTCTCAACGACACCACCGATCAACTGGGCATGCTCGGTTTCAACCGCGCTGTACGGGTCTTGTCGGTATTGTTGGGTTTGCCACAGCCCAGGATCGAAGCCTGCCTGAGCAACGACAGCGCGCTGGTGCGCAGCGGTTTGCTGGAAGTCAGCACCTCGGCCCGGGCCTCAATGGTACTCACGGCGATTATCTCGGTGGCTAACCCGGAACTGCCGGGGCTGCTGCGCCACAGCCAGGGCACGGCTCTGGAGCTGTTCAGCTATGCCTTTCGCCTGAGCCCGTCGGGTAACCTGGCTCACGAACATTACAGCCACTTGCGCCAGCCGCTGACCATTGCCGAGCGCTATCTGAACAAGGCGCTGATCAATAAACGCCGGGGCGTGAACATACTGCTGTACGGCCCGCCCGGTACCGGCAAGACCCACCTCAGCCGTCTGTTGGCGGCCAGCCTGCGCACACCGCTGTACGAAGTGGCCTGCACGGACAGCGACGGCGACCCGGTGTCCTCCAAACAGCGCCTGTGCTCCCTGCGCGCCGCCAACAGTGTGCTCGGTGCACAGCGGGCGATGTTGGTCATGGATGAAATCGAGGATGTGTTCCAGTCCACCCGACACGATCCACAAGGCCGGGCACAGAAGGCCTGGATCAACCGTATGCTGGAAGAAAACCCGCTGCCGTGCTTCTGGCTGAGCAACAGCATCGAAGCCATTGATGCCGCTCATGTGCGCCGCTTCGACCTGGTGATCGAGGTACCCAACCCGCCCTTGGCGCAGCGCAAGCGCATGTTGCGCGAATGCGGCAGCGGCAAGCTCAGCGAAGACCTCATCACCCAGCTCTCGGCCAATGAGCAGGTCACTCCGGCGGTCCTGGAGCGCGCCGTGCGGGTCGGGCGCAGCGTCTCGCAGCGCGCGGGCAAGAGCCTGGACAACGCCATTCGCTGCATTGTCGACGGCACGCTGAAAGCTCAAGGCTTCGACAGGCTGGAAAGCGCAAACAGCGATCTGCCGGCCTTCTACTCGCCGCAGTGGGTGAACACCGACCAATCCCTGGCCACGCTGACCGAAGGCCTGCGCAGCCACCCGCAAGCGCGCTTGTGCTTCTACGGCCCTCCCGGCACCGGCAAGACCGCCTTCGGTCGCTGGCTGGCACAGGCGTTGGGCAAGCCGTTGCTGGCCAAGCGGGTGTCCGACCTGGTCTCGCCCTACGTGGGTATGACCGAGCAGAACCTCGCAGGGGCCTTCGAGCAAGCGCAACAGCAAGATGCAGTGTTGCTGCTCGATGAGGTCGACAGTTTCCTGCAAGACCGACGCAAGGCTCGCCAGAGCTGGGAGATCACTGCAGTAAACGAAATGCTGACGCAAATGGAGAGTTATCGCGGACTGTTCATTGCCTCGACCAATCTGATCGCCGATCTGGACCAGGCGTCGCTGCGCCGCTTCGACCTAAAGGTGTACTTCGGCTACCTGAGCGCGCAGCAGGCGCAGTCGCTGTTCGCCACGCACCTCAAGGGTCTGAATCTCAAGGATCCACAACAGACCGCCGCCAGCCGCCTGCGCGGCGAAGCGCACCTGACGCCGGGCGACTTTGCCGCGGTGACCCGCCAAGCGCGCTTCAAGCCCTTCGCCACGGCCAACGAGCTGGCCACTGCCCTGCTCGCCGAGTGCCGCCTGAAACCTGCGGCGCAGCAACGGCCGATCGGTTTCATTCATTGATTGACACTCAAATTTTCGGGCTCTGCGCCGATAGCCCGCAAACCGGAATTATTAGACGGCTTACTGCCGCCTGGCCACAAGGAAGAATGCTTTGCCCTCTGCCAAAACGAAGTCGGCTTTGAGCCGCCAGTGGGACTTGCTCAAGCTGCTGCCACGCACCTCGCCAGGTTACACCGTGGCCGACCTGCACAAACGTCTTATCAGTGGAGGGCATGAAATCACCCGGCGTACCGTCGAGCGCGACCTTCTGGATCTGTCCTTCGCGTTCAACCTGCACAGCGAGGAAAGCACTACCCCACGCGGCTGGTTCTTGCCTCGCGGAGCTGATCTGGCACTGTCAGGGATCAGCCTACCCGAAGCCGTCAGCCTGCGCCTGGTCGAAGATGCCGTACGCCCGCTGTTGCCAGCCAGCATGCTCAGTATTCTGGACTCACGCTTTAATCTTGCCCGTAGCAAGCTTGAGGGCGTTGAGGATGGCAGCCCTGGCGCACGCTGGCCCGAGAAAGTCGCCAGTGTGCGCTCTGACTTCAACCTGTTGCCGCCACAGATCAATGCCAGGACGTTGGAAACCATCCAGCAGGCGCTGATCACCGAAAAGCAGCTCCGCTGTCGCTACTACTCGGCGCATTCAGACAAATCCAGCGAACTGACCCTCAACCCGCTGGCCATCGTGCAAAGGGGCCAGATCACTTACCTGATCGCTACGGCCGAAGGCTACAGCGACATCCGTCAGTACGCGGCGCATCGCTTTCAGGACATCGAAGAACTGCAGGTGCCGTGTGAGGGCGTGCAGCAGTTCAAGCTGCAGGATTACCTGGCCACCGACGCTCTGCAGTTCGGCACGCCGACAAAAATCCGCTTCAAGGCCTGGATCAGTGCCCGCCAGGCCCGCCTGATTCGCGAAACACCGCTCAGCCAGGATATGGAACTGCAGGCGCAGGAGGACGGTTTTCTGGTGCAAGCCACCGTGAGCGATACCTGGCAATTGCAGTGGTGGGTTCTGTCTCAGGGTGATGACCTGGTGGTCCATGAACCGGTCGAGCTTCGCCAGCGAGTCCAGAACACGTTGCGCCGGGCTCTGCGGGCTTACGACGACAACCACTCTCATCAAGCAGCGCAACAAACCGAAGCAACAACCGACAACCAAGGAAAGTAATGAAAAAGGCTATCAGGAAAGAACACCGGGCGCGCCGTGCCATTCTGGTACTTGAATCGCCATGGCAACTGGATGAGCGGGATGCCAACCGCTCCAGTGTCGTACCCTTTGTGGAAGGCATCGCCAAATACGCTGGCGATACTGAGGTCTACCACGCCAACTTCTACAACAAGCGCACCTTCGAGCAGGCCTTTGATGTGCTGCGTCGTTGTGGCGCAGACAACGCTCTGGTGTACATCGCCGCACACGGCGCCAAAGGCAAGATTGCAGGGTCGAAAATCGAAGACCTGATTTTCACAATCGGCGCGCATGCCCAAGAGTCCAACATCACCGGCATCATGATCGGGTCCTGCTACGTGGGTGAGGACACAACCATGATGGAAGTGTTCATGGAAGGCACCGGGCTGCGCTGGTGCGCCGGTTATGGTTCCAGTTGCGAATGGCTGACCGGTACCATGATCGACTGCGCGATCATGGCGCAGATGCTCGAACTCGATGAAGATGATCTAAGCGACCGAGACCTGATGGTTGAAAACCTCGGAGCAGCATTGAGTCCGTTTTCCAGAAGTTTTGCTATTGGTGCCGACACCGCGAACAACGATGTCGCGCTGGAAGACTCCATCAACTTCGTCGTCCAGCCTTCCGGACGGGGCTTCCGGGCCCGGGACGTCAAGGCGGAAGTTCTCGCCGAGTACGAGTTCTTTCAGATCTACGAAGACTATGACGAAGAAGACGAGGACGATTGATCCTCGATACCCGCCTGAGGATGATCAGGCACTGGTCCGGCAACTGGAAGAAACCCGTTATCCATCCCCGCCCTGAACGGCGGGGCTGGTCGCGCCCCGATGGTCAGGACATTCACGGCCCCTGCCAGAGTAGCCGCCGTCTGCCCATGAATACGTTTGGCGACATACCCCTGGAGCATACGACCCTGACCATCGATGCAGATCGACACCTGCGCCTTGTCTATTACACTCCGGGCGAAAACTGCAGCACAAAGATCGAGTTCGAACAGTGGCTGGCTTCACCGCAGTTGTGACGAAACAGAAACGGATCCTAGAATCCCCCCGAACCTCACAGGGAGTCACGCATGTCATTCAGGGTGCTGGTTGTCGGCGGCTACGGCAATTTCGGTTTTATCGTCTGTCGGCATCTGTCCGGTGCGCCGGGCATCGAGCTGTTCGCGGCCGGGCGCGATGCGGCGCGTTTGCACAAGCTGGCAGGCCAATTCCCGCTGCAGACCTGGTGCGGTGACGCCCAGGGGGCAGGGTTTGCCGAGGCGCTGCGTCAGTTGCAGATCAATCTGGTGATCCACACCGGCGGGCCGTTTCAGGGGCAGCCCTACCGGGTCGCCGAGCAGTGCATCGAAGCGGGCGTGCATTACTGCGACCTGGCCGACTGCCGGACCTTCGTCAACGGTATTGATGTGCTCGATGCCCAGGCCAAAGCGGCCGGGGTCGCCGTGCTCAGCGGCTGCAGTTCGGTGCCGAGCCTGTCGGCGGCGTTGCTGGATGAACACCGCCAGCACTTCAGCCGCATCGACCGGATCGAGCACGGCATTTCCTCGTCCTCGAAGATGCCCGGCCTGGCCACCATCGAGGGCGTCCTGGCTTACGCTGGCCAGCCGATCCTGCAACGCCGCAATGGCCAGCCCCACGCGGTGCCAGGCTGGCTGGGCTTGCAACGCCGGCATTTAGCGGGGCTGGGCTGGCGCTGGCTGGCCAATGTCGATGTACCGGACATGGACCTGTTCGGCGCCCGTTATGGCGCCCGTGAGCTAGTGTTCAAGGCCGGTCCCGGCCTGATGCCCGGCGCCCTGGCCAATGCGCTGCTGGCCCAGGCGCGGCGCATGGGGCTGATCAACGACCCGCAACCCTGGGCGCGGCGCCTGCACCGGCTGGGCACGGCCTGCGAACGGTTCGGTAACGGTCTCAGCGCGCTGTACATCGAGGCCCATGGCGTGGACCACAACAACCTGCCGTTGCGCCTGAATATCCAGCTCACCGCCGCACGCGAGAAAGGCCCGGAAATACCCAGCTGCGCCTCGGTGGCGTTGGCCCGCAAGCTGGCCAACGGTTACCGGCCTGCAGCAGGCGCGCGCCCTTGCCTGGACGAAATCAGCGTGGCCGAGTACCTGGCCGCCATCGACGCACCGAACGATATCCGGCTCAGCGTGCAGTACCAAGGTCCGGCATGACTTACCTGTACCTCAAGTATCTGCACGTCATCGCAGCGGTATTTCTGTTCGGTTTCGGCATGGGTTCGTACCTGTACCTGATCGCCGCACAGCGGACCCGCAACCCGGTTGTCATCGCCTCGGTGGCAAAGATGGTGGTGCGCTTTGACACTTGGATCACCACCCCGGCCGGGGTCCTGCAATTGGCCACCGGCCTTGGCATGCTGCACCTGACCGGTCTGTCGATAGCCCAGCCCTGGCTGCGCGATGCGCTGATCGTGTTTGTCGCGGTCGGCCTGTTGTGGCTGCCGGTGCTGGTGCTGCAAAAACGCATGCAGAGCCTGGCCGAACACGCCGCCGAGCGCGGTCTGGCACTGCCGTCGAACTGGAACCGGCTGTACCGGCCATGGCTATGGATGGGCGTGGCGGGGTTCGCCGGGATGTTCGTGATTGTGCTGTTGATGGTGACCAAGCAGGGCTTGTTTTAAAGCATGCCCTCATGGCGCGGGCGGATCGTACTCGTTCACGTGCGGAATGTTTTTCTGTAAGCGCCCCAGCAGGTCGACGAGTGTATCCACCTCGGCGGACGACAGGCCGTCGAGCAACCGGCTCTCGCGCTCCAGCGCGACTTTCAATACCCGATCATGCAAAGCCTTGCCTTCTGGCGTCAGGCTGACGGTATAGCGCCGACCGTCGAGCTTATCCACCTGGCTGGTCGCATAGCCCTGTTGTTCCAGGGCCTGAAGGGATCTGCTGACCGCCCCCTTGTCCAGCCCGATGACCTGGCATACGCGGTTGGCCGTGATGTTGTTCTCCACCGCAAGCATTGAAAGCAAGCGCCACTCGACCACGCCGATACCAAAGTGCTTGCGGTACGTCAGAGAAGCGCCCGTAGCCAGTTTGTTGGCCAAGAAGGTCAGCAACGCCGGAACGTAGCGAACAAGATCAAGCTGAGTGGGTGCAGGCATAAAAATACGAACCTTAAGAATCAAACGTTTCAGGCAAATTGGTTGACACCGCAACTAAATACGCCGATTCTACATTCCACGAACCGTGCGTGCTGATCGCATCATAAGCGACAGCCTGATCCCACAAGAATAAATAACGGGAATCCTCATGAACCACACACCTATCCTGCACCCGCCCTCCGCCACCACGTGAGCTAAGCGCTCAGCCCCTATTGAACATTTTTGTGCCACTTGACTGTGGAGGGAGAAGCCATGCTCCGTGTAAAGGTTAGCCACAAGCACCTTGTGGCCGATGATATCTGCAGCTTCGAGCTGTCCCCCGTCGACGAGCAGATCCTGCCCGCGTTCACCGCAGGCGCCCATATCGACGTCTGGACCCCAGCAGGGACGGTGCGCCAGTACTCGCTCTGCAACCACCCTGAAGAACGCCATCGCTACCTGATTGGTGTCCTGCGTGATCCCCACTCAAGGGGCGGTTCGCAGGCCATGCACGAGCTTGTGCAGGAAGGCCAGGAACTCACCATCAGTGCGCCACGAAATCTTTTTCCACTGTCGCCCGATGGGAAAAAACACCTTCTGCTCGCCGGTGGCATTGGCATCACACCCATGCTGGCGATGGCCTATGAGCTGTCCCAGCGCGGCGTTGATTTCGAGTTGCACTACTGCTTTCGCGCCAAAGCAAAAGCCGCGTTTATCGATGTGCTTGAGTCAGCGCCCTTTGCCCGGAACGTGGTGCTGCACGATGACAGCGCCGGCCCGGACGCCGCGTTGAATGCGAGCCTGTTGCTGCAGTCCCCCGTGACTGGCGTTCACCTGTATGTGTGTGGCCCAGGCGGGTTCATGGATTACATCCTGAAGGCCGCCGAAGCTGCGCACTGGCCGCAGGAACAGGTTCATCGGGAGTTCTTCGCCGCCGCACCTGTCGATCAGACCGGCGATCAAGCGTTTGAAGTGGTGCTCGCACGATCGTCCCTCACCTTTCAGATCCCGGCCGACCGCAGCGTCTTCGAAGTGCTTGATGAGGCCGGTATCGAGATACAAAGCTCCTGTGAACAGGGCATCTGCGGCAGCTGTATGACCCAGGTCCTTGAAGGCACGCCCGATCATCGCGACCAGTTCATGACCAAGGCCGAGCATGCATTGAACGACCAGTTCACCCCGTGCTGCTCACGTGCCAAAACACCGCGTCTGGTCCTGGATCTCTGACTTTCCCACTCTAACAACAGCATCGGAAAAGCCTATGAACACCTCAACCAAAGAGCTGGCCTATGAGGTCGGCAAGCAATCCACCCTGCCCAAATTTCCACTCGATCAGTGGTATGTCGCGGCGCTGGGCTGGGAGCTGAAAGACAAACCGGTCGGCCGCACACTGTTGAATAAAGCGGTGGTGCTGTTTCGTACAGCGGACGGGCAAGTCGCTGCTCTGGAAGATCGCTGCTGCCACCGGGCGCTGCCACTCTCCAGCGGCACACTGGAAAGCGGTGGGCTTCGTTGTGGATACCACGGGCTGCTGTTCGATTCTGCAGGCAAGTGCATCGAGATTCCGGGTCAGGAAAAAGTGCCCGGCAAGGCCAAGGTCGCCCTGTTTCATGTCCGCGAGCGTGACCAGATCGTCTGGGTCTGGTTTGGCAGCGAGTCGCACCCGGAGCCGACCTGCGAACCGCCCGAGTACAACGTGCACAGCAGCGGCAAGTATCTGTTTGACGGTGACGTGTACCACTACGACGCGCCCTACCAGCTTATTCACGACAACCTGATGGATCTCAGCCATCTGGGTTATGTGCATCTGAAGACGATTGGTGGCAATGCCAACGTTCATATGCATGCGCAAATGACCGTGCAAAGCGAAGGCGATGTGGTCAAGGTCATCCGTCACATGCCCAACTCGACACCGCCGCCCACCTACTCTGCCGCCTACCCGTTCAAGGGAAACATCGATCGTTGGCAAGAGATCGAGTTTCATGTCAGCCACCTGCGCATCTGGACGGGCGCCGTTGACGCCAACACAGAGTCTCTGCAAGACCCTGAACGCGGCGGATTTCACATGCGTGGGTTCCATGGCGTCACACCCGAGACCGAAAATACAACCCACTATTTCTGGTCGATGGCCACCAACCCCGAAAGCAATCATGCAGAGGTCAAGGCAAAGGTCATCGAACAAACCGCGCTGACCTTTGATGAAGACAAAATCATCATTGAGGCCCAGTACAAGAACATGTGCCGATTCGGCGAACGCCCCATGATCGATATCCATGTCGACGTCGGCGCAAATCGGGCGCGCAAAATCATTGAGCGCCTGCGCCAATCCGACCCGGCATGAGGCCGCTACACCTGCCCCGCCCCCGTCTGCAAGTCCAACGGCAGACTGACTGAAATGAGATGAAAGCAACGCCTTTGTGACTCGTCGAGAAACTGAGGTGCTGGTTAACCCGTGCGTGCTGTTTAAACAACAATAAAAGGTATAGCGCTATGTGTAAGCAATCTTCCCGATTTATCGGGCAGGCTTCGGCCGCCTTGCTTTTGCTCAATTCATTGCCATTGAACAAGGAGGTTTGACGATATGGACAAGTCAATTGGGCAACTAATGGACGAAAAACCCATGGTCAGTTCTCAATGGGGCGTGATCGCTCTTTGCATCCTGATCAACATGCTCGACGGCTTCGACGTGCTGGTAATGGCCTTCACCGCCGCGTCGGTTTCGGCAGACTGGGGACTCAACGGCATCCGCGTCGGCTACCTGCTCAGTGCCGGATTGGTCGGCATGGCAATCGGCTCGTTGTTTATTGCGCCCTGGGCGGACCGGTTCGGCAGACGCCCGCTGATCATGCTCTGCGTGAGCATCGCCGGACTGGGTATGCTCGCCTCCTCTCAAGCAAACAGTTTCGAAACACTCGCCATTCTGCGGCTGATTACGGGGCTTGGCATTGGTGGGGTTCTGGCCAGCAGTTACGTGATTGCCGGCGAATACGCCAACAAAAAATGGCGCGGGCTGGCAATCAGTTTGCAGTCGACGGCCTACGCGCTGGGTGCAACGATTGGCGGGATCATTGCCGCTCAGATCATCCCGACCCAAGGATGGCGCTCGGTGTTTCTGTACGGCGGCATCACCACGCTCTCGACACTGCCGCTGCTGTTTCTCTGGCTTCCAGAGTCACTTGCCTTTCTGACGTCTCGCCAACCGGTCGGCGCCCTGGCCAAGATCAATAAACTGCTGGTACGCGTAAAACTGAACACCATCAGCGCGCTGCCCACCGTTAACGACACCAGCCGTGCGCGCATGCGCGATACGGTAGCCGAATTGTTTTCACCGGCACTGCTGCGTTCAACCTTGCTGATCTGGCTGGCCTTCTTTCTGGTGATGTTCGGCTTCTACTTTGTGCTGAGCTGGACGCCCAGGCTACTGGTCTCGGCCGGCCTCTCCAACGCCCAAGGCATCACGGGCGGTGTACTGCTTAACATGGGCGGCATCGTCGGCACGACCGTCATCGGGCTGCTGGCTGCCCGCTACCCACTGGCTCGCCTGCTGATGCTGTACCTCATCATCAATGCGCTGTTGCTCGCGCTGTTCGTCCAGTTCACCCACAACCTCACACTGGCCTTTGCCGTGGCACTGGCCATCGGCGTATTCGTCAACGGCTGCGTCGCCGGGCTGTATGCCCTTGCCCCGTCTTTCTACAGCGCGTCACAGCGGGTAACAGGCCTGGGCTGGGGAATCGGCATGGGCCGTATCGGGGCCATCCTCTCACCGTTGGTTGCCGGTCACTTGATCGACGCCAACTGGAGCCCGTCGAAGCTCTACATCTTGTTTGCCAGCGCCTTCGTTCTGGCCGCGCTGGTGGTCTGGGGCCTCAAGCGCCGGGCAACGGCGCGCCTGGCACCGGCCAGCGCCAACTGACTGAACTGACAAAAACAAGAAATCAGGATGCTCGCAATGACTAACCGTATGAGTTGCCCCCAGCTGTTGAGCATGGGCGCGCTGGGCGTGTGTGTGTCTTTCTGCGCCGAGGCAGAACTGCTGAAGGATTCAACCGTGACATTAATGTCACGCAACTTTTATCTGGACCGTGATTACAAGGGTGCCACACCGTACGCCGAAGCCAGGGAATGGGCGCAGGGTTTCATCCTCAAGGCCCACTCCGGCTTCACCGAAGGCCCCATTGGGCTGGGCCTGGACCTGACCGGCATGCTGGGTCTGAAGCTCGACTCGTCACCCGACAGAACCGCAACCCAGCTATTGGCCTTTAACCCGCAGACCCGACAGGCGCGTGACGAATACTCAGAGCTGGGGGCGGCACTCAAAGCCAGGGTTTCCAAGACCCAACTCTCGGTAGGCACACAATTTCCCAACCTGCCGGTCCTCACCGGCAGCCCTGCGCGCCTGCTTCCACAAACCTTCCGGGGCGCCTATTTACAGTCAGGTGACATCAAGGATTTATCACTGCATCTGGGGCGAATGGACCGAGTGAACATGCGCGACTCCACGGACTACCAGCCCATCTCGATCGCCTCTCCCAATGGCCGCTTTCGGCCCGGCGCCTCTTCGCAAGAGTTTGATTTCATCGCCGGTGATTACAAGTGGTCCGACGCGCTGACGCTGCGTTACAACCACGCCAAACTCGACAACATCTATCAACAGCATTTTTGGGGGCTTTTGCACACGCTGCCCATCGGTCCGGGCCTGTTGAAAACTGACCTGCGCATTTTTGATAGCCGTGAGGATGGGCGCGCAGAATCTGGCCGGGTGGATAACCGGAGCACCGGGTTGATGTTCACCTACCAGATGGGCGCACACAGCTTCGGCCTGGGTCACATGCGCCAGACCGGTGACACCGCCATGGTCTACCTCGCAGGTGGCGAGCCCAATGTGTTGAGCGACGGGACAATGAGTGCGGACTTCGTCAACCCGAAGGAGCAGACCTGGGCGCTACGCTACGACTACGATTTCGCCGGGCTGGGCATTCCCGGCCTCAGGGCCATGGCGCGCTACCTGCACGGCAGTCACATCAATCTCCCGGCACTCGGGGGGGATGACTTATCGGAGTCGTCCAAGGATTTCGAGCTGTCCTATGCAGTGCAGTCAGGCCCTGTGAAGGGGCTGGCGCTGCGGCTGCGGCAGAATTTCTACCGCAGCGACCTGAGTTCGGCTGCCACGTTCAGAAGTGACAACGAAACCCGCGTGAACATCGATTACACCTGGAAGCTTTGGTAACCATGCGCTGCCATTGGCGCAAGGTCTGACCCACGCCACAACAACCCCCGGCATCAGGCTGGGGATTGTCGCTTTCAAGGTGACAGTAAAACGCTTTTCAGCCGATTTATCCCGTTCAGGTAAATCCTTAATCTGTGCCCAGGTTGAACACAGCGCTGAACCCAGCGCACTGACTCAACAACTTACTCAAAACCTCTCAGATAAAGGACTTACCCCATGGCCAACTTCACCTACAACCGCCTGAACAAAGACGACGCCGTAGTACTGTTGATCGACCACCAGACCGGCCTGATCTCGCTGGTGCAGGATTTCTCGCCAAACGAGTTCAAGAACAACGTGCTGGCGCTGGGTGATCTGGCCAAGTTTTTCAACCTGCCGACCATTCTCACCACCAGCTTTGAACAAGGCCCCAATGGCCCGCTGATCCCTGAATTGAAAGAGCAGTTCCCGGATGCGCCGTACATCGCCCGCCCTGGCCAGATCAACGCCTGGGACAACGAAGAGTTTGTCAAAGCGATCAAAGCCACCGGCCGCAAGCAACTGATCATCGCCGGAGTGGTGACTGACGTGTGCGTGACCTTCCCGGCCTTGTCGGCTCTGGCAGAAGGCTTTGATGTGTTCGTGGTGACTGACGCTTCCGGCACCTTCAACGAGACCGTGCAGCAAGCCGCATGGAACCGTATGAGCCAGGCGGGCGCGCAGTTGATGAACTGGTTCTCGGTGGCTTGTGAGCTGCACCGCGACTGGCGCAACGATATCGAAGGCCTGGGTAACCTGCTGAGCCAGCGCATCCCTAACTACCGCAACCTGATGAACAGCTACACCGCGCTGACTTCGCGCTGAGCCGAAGGCCTGCCGGGAACTCAAGCTGACGCTCCCCGGCAGGCCTGCTTTTACACGACTGCGCGACATATTCCTCTCTGAAATATGCATATCTCTTATTAACTGTTTCAGGAATAAGCGTTTACTTCTATAAGAGCGTTCATCTCGTTGCAGCCTCTGCATCCAACCGAACGCTCAGATGTAAACCATGCATATCGACCTTCGCCAGCTTCGTCACTTTATCGCTCTGGCCGAGCACCGCAGCTTTGTCGCGGCCGCCGCCGCGGTCAATCTGTCGCAGTCGGCGTTCAGTCGCAGCATCCAGGCGCTGGAGCACAGTGCGGGGTTTCAACTGGTCGACCGGGCCAGCAAGGAACTGCCACCGACCCAGCAGGGCCTGGTGGTGCTGGAACATGCCCGGCGGCTGATCCGCGAGGCCCAGGAGCTGAACAACGAGATTGGCCGCCTGAACGGGGCAGAAATCGGCACCCTGCGGTTCGGTTGCGGACCGGCACCGGCCGGGCAACTGGTGCCCAGGGCGGTAGCGCTGTTCATCGCCGAGTATCCCAAGGCCAAAGTGCATTTTCAGGTGGATAACTGGCAGGACCTCAACCAGCGGTTGATCAGCGAGGACATCGAGTTTTTCGTGGCCGACACCCGGCGCTTTGAAGCGGACCCCGATTACCGCATTACCCGCCTGCGTGCACAACGCATGCGCTTTTATTGCCGCGCCGATCACCCCTTGGCGCAGCAGGCATCGGTGACTTGCAAAGAGCTGTTCGGCTATCCGCTGGCGACCACCTTCCGCCCACCGAACATCCGCAAGTTACTCACCGAATACAGCGGCCGCCGCGATTTCGTGCCTCAGGTGGAATGCGAGCACACCTACGCGTTGCTCAATGTGGTCCGCCATTCGGATGCCATTGCCATCGGTAATGCGATGAACCCGGAACCGGCCTTGTTCACCGATGAGTTGCACTGGCTGCAACCGGTGGACCTGCCGCCGCATCTGGAAGAAATGAACACGCGCTACGGCATCGTCAGCCGTAACGCGAGGTCCTTGTCATCGCTGGCCAAGGCGATGATCGGCCTGATCGAAAAGACCGATCTGCACCTGGCCGACCACCTCAGCGGCGTGCCAATGCCGCATGTCGGGGTGTAGATAGGCCCGGCCGGGCCTACAAGCATTCACCCGCAGGAGATGCTTATGCCTCAAAGCATTTCAGAAGTCGTAACGCCCGGTCACACCCACGGTCCGCGGTGCGCCCATAAAGCCCGAGTAGCCGCCGTTAGGCTCACTCCACAACGAGGTGTAGTAGGTCTTGTCGAAGGCGTTCTTCACCCACAGCGACACATCCCACTGACCCTGGCCCCAGTCGCCGCGCAAGCCGGTGGCGAAGTTGGCCACGCCGTAGCCGGGGATCTGCGCATGCACGGAGTCTTCGACGATGCCCACAGCCCGCGAGCGATAGGCGTAGCTGCCGGTCACGTACTGCTCCAGGCCGTTGTCCCAGCCCCACGTGTATTCACCGTTGAAGTTAGCAATCCACTTCGAGGCGCCGACCACCTGATTGCCGCTCAGGTCGCAGGATGCCGGGGCACCGGGACGCAAGCTGACCTCCGGCGGGCACGGCGCATCCTTGTACGACAGATAACGCACGTCGTTGTAAGAGCCGTTGAGGTTGAGGGTCAGGCCGCGCAGCGGCACCACAGTAGCCTCCAGCTCCGCGCCGCGTGAACGCACAGAGCCTGCGTTGGTCAGGTACTGCACGCGGTTGGCTTGGTCGTAAGCGGTGGTCTGGTAGCCGTTGACCTGGGTCCAGAACAGGTTGCCGTTGAGTTGCAGACGGTTGTCCCACAGGGTGCTCTTGACGCCCAGCTCGAGGTTGTTGGCGCGCTCGGCACCGATCAACAGCGAGTCGGCACCGGCAGTCGGTGCGGTGCCAACCGTGAGATTGACGCCGCCAGACTTCTCGCCGTGCGACAGGGTCGCGTAACCCAGCACATCGTCGCTGAACTTGTAGCTCAGGTTGAGCAGCCCCGACGGGCTGATGCTGTACTGGTTAAGATCGCCGGAGTCATAGACACCATACCGACCGTTGCGCGCGGTCAGCGCAGCACCGGTCACCGCCACGCCGCCGGTTGGCGCGCTGCGGTTGACCCAGGCGCTCTTTTCTTCATAGGTGCCGCGAATGCCCGCAGTAAAGTCCAGCTTTGGCGTCAGGTGCCAGGTGCCCTGGCCAAACAGTGCGAAGCTGTTGGTGTCGATATGGCCCTTGGCAACGCTCTCGACATTGGCCAGCGCGCCTGCGGCAGTGCCGTTCCAGACATCGGCCAGCGGGCCGTTGCTGGCCTTGTTGGTGTTGTCCAGGTCCGAGCCATAGTAGTAAGCGCCAAGCACGTAATCGAAGGCGCCGCCGGTGGGCGAAGCCAGCCGGATTTCCTGCGACCATTGCTGGCTCTGTACCGAGACACCACCGTTGTAACTGGCCGGCACGTTGATGCCGTCGTCGTTACGCGGGCTGAAATCCCACCAGCGATAGGCGCTGACCGAGGTCAGGGTGAAATCGCTGGGCAACTTCCAGTTGGCTTCCAGTGACAAGCCGCCCTGGTGCACAGTGACCCGCTGGGTGGCGTCGATATTGACCTTGCGATCGCGGCCATTGACCAGAGTGGCGCCGGCAGCGGCAGCCCGCGACTCATAGCGGTTTACGCCATTGATGGTCGGGCCGGTGCTGTACAGCGCGCGGGTGCCGGCACTGGAAGACTCTTCGTTATAGTCGCCGATCAGGCGCAGGTTGAAGTCTTCGCTGGGCTTGTACAGCAACTGACCACGAAAGCCTTCGCGCGAGCCGCCATTGAGGTCATGGCCGTTGTATTCGTTTTTCAGGTCGCCATCGCTACGGCTGCGGTAAGCCGAAAAACGCCCGGCCAGTTCATCACTGAGTGGCCCGGAGATCGTGCCTTTGGTCTGGAAAAAACCGTCTTCAGCCACCGAGGTTTCAATCGTACGTTCCGGGGTAAAGCTCGGCGCCCGAGTGCTGATATTGACCACCCCGGCGGTGGTGTTTTTACCAAACAGCGTACCTTGCGGGCCGCGCAGCACTTCCAGTTGCTCGATGTCCATCAGGTCGAACACCGCCATGCCGGGGCGGCCCAGATAAACGTTATCAATGTACAACCCGGCACTGCCCTCCAAACCGTCACTGGCCGGGTTGTTACCCAGACCGCGGATCGACACACTGGACTGCCGGGCGTGCATGTAAGCCACGTTCAAGCTTGGGGTCAGTTGTTGCAGGTCCTGAATACGATAAACGCGCTGGCTTTCCAGGGTCTGGCCACTGACCACACTGATCGGCGTCGGCACGTTCTGCGCACTCTCCTCACGGCGTCTGGCCGTCACGGTCACGGTTTTCAATTGCGCGTCGGCTGCCTGCGAGGTGCCCGCCTGGGGCGGCTCGGCATTGAGCGAGGTCTCGGCGGCATGGGCATATGACCCGCCGGCACACCCCGCCAGCAACAGCGCCAAAGGTAGACGTTTAAGTGGCCAGCGCGGCAGCGGATGAGTCGTTGCGGACGGGTTCATACAGGCTCCTTTCAAGCAATCACACACAAACGGCGACTCGCCCGAATATTCTATTAAGTTATATATTTATTAATTAAAAGATTTCAAATGCATAAGAGCATGCATTTAAAAGGAGTCCATCCAGACTTGGGAAATGCATTTGCCCAATATTTTTAATGTGCAAAATGCATATGCGAAAAGGGCTGATGTTATGCACGCCGCGCATCGTGGATATTCAATAAATGCGCTTGCCGCATAGGTTCGTAACGGCGCAAATAAGCCTTTTTGCAATCGGTGGTGAACCGTGTCCAAGCCTGTGCGCAATGTGCTTTACATCATGTGCGACCAACTGCGTCGTGATTACCTGTCCTGTTACGGCCACCCGCATCTGCACACGCCGAACATCGACCGCCTGGCCGCTGCCGGGGTGCGCTTCAGCCGCGCCTACACCCAAGGCACTATTTGTGGCCCGTCGCGGATGTCGGCCTATACCGGGCGTTATGTGAGCAGTCATCAAGTGGCGTGGAATGCCGTGCCGTTGCCACTGGATGAGCTGACCATCGGTGACTACCTGCGCCCGACAGGGATTCGCACTGCGCTGGTGGGCAAGACCCACGCCACCCCCAACAGCGACGCACAGCAACGCCTGAACCTGCCGGCAGGCAGCGCGCAGGTGCAGCAACTCGACGAAGTGGGTTTTGAACCCTATGTACGCCACGACGGCCTGTACCCTGACGACCCGGTATTCACAGAAAAACGCGAGAGCGCGCCTTATACCCACTACCTGCGCGAGCAGGGCTTTGCCGGCGACAACCCGTGGCATGACTGGGCCAACGCGGCCGAAGGCGAAAACGGTGAGCT
Organism: Pseudomonas sp. StFLB209; assembly: GCF_000829415.1. Classification (NCBI taxonomy): domain Bacteria; kingdom Pseudomonadati; phylum Pseudomonadota; class Gammaproteobacteria; order Pseudomonadales; family Pseudomonadaceae; genus Pseudomonas; species Pseudomonas sp. StFLB209. The sequence continues at coordinate 928,605 of NZ_AP014637.1, forward strand.
GCTCAGCGGCTGGAAGATGCGCAATGCGCATCGACCGGCGCGCATTCCCGAACAGTACTCAGAGACGGTCTACACCACCGAACGCGCGATCGACTTCATCGATGAACAAGGCGAGCAACCCTGGTGCCTGCACCTGTCGTATATCAAGCCGCACTGGCCCTATATTGCGCCTGCGCCCTATCACTCGCTGTACAGCCATGCGCAAGTGATCGACCCGATCCAGCCGGCCGAACCCAATGATCACCCGGTGTACGCCGCGTTTCGTCAGCATCAAGAGAGCCAGAACTTTTCCCGCGATCAAGTGCGCCTGAATGTGGTGCCGACCTACATGGGCCTGATCAAGCAGATCGACGATCAACTTGGCCGGCTGTTCGAGCACCTGCAAAGCAACGGTCGCTGGGACGACACGCTGATCGTATTCACCAGCGATCACGGCGATTTTCTCGGCGACCACTATCTGGGCGAAAAAGAGTTTCTACTGGAACAGGCGGTGGGCATCCCGCTGATCGTCCGTGACCCACGACCGCAAGCGGATGTGACCCGCGGCACAGTGGATGAGCGCCTGGTAGAAACCATCGACGCCCTGCCGACTTTTTTGCAGGCGTTGGGCCTGCCGGCAGCCGATCACCGCCTGGAGGGCCGCTCATGGATACCGCTGCTGCACGGTGAACAACCCGACTGGCGCCGCTACGCCATCGCCGAGTACGACTACGCCTTCCAGGCCCCGGCCCGCGAACGACTGGGCCAGGCCATCGACCGCTGCCGCATGTACATGGTGCGCAGCGAGCGCTTCAAGTACCTGGCGTACGATGGCTTTCGCCCGCAGTTGTTCGACCTGGAAAACGACCCGCAGGAACTGCACGACCTGGGCAGCGACCCGGCCTTTGCCAGCGTGCGCGAACAGCATCAGGGTTACCTGTTCGACTGGCTGCGCGGCCTGAAACGGCGCACCACCATCAGCAACAGCGAAATCGACCTGCGCGGCCAGCGCTTTCGCTATGGCGAGCCGGCCGAACAAAAGCTGGTGCCGATCGGGGTGTGGTAAGCGGTACAACGCTGACCCGCTGGAAGTCAGCGTGCTGGCCAATGCAGGCGCCGCATACCTGTTGCCAGCCACCCATCAAGCGCCGCGTGTGGTGACGCTGCGCTGGCCATGCACACCCACCGGCACTTCACCTTGCAGGGTCACGCGGCGCACGATGCGCGCCTGATCGCCGTAGTCGTCGACGGCGTAGTGTTGGGTCGCGCGGTTATCCCAGATGGCCACGTCGCCCACGCTCCAGCGCCAGCGCACGGTGTTTTCCAGACGAATCACGTGGCTCTGCAGCAACTCAAACAGGTGCACCGAATTGGCCTGTGAATAGCCCTTGATACGTTTGACGAAGTGCCCCAACAGCAACGAGCGCTCGCCACTGAGCGGATGCACACGCACCACCGGGTGCTCGGTCTCGAACACTGTGGAAGTGAAGGTCTTGCGGTACTTCGCCGCCTGCTCTGCAGTGACGTTCGGGCGCGGGTTGGCATAGTCGTACTCGTTGCTGTGCACCGCCCATAGCTGGTCGGCCAGCTCGCGCAGCTCGGGGCTCAGGTCGTTGTAAGCAGCCGCGGCATTGGCCCATACCGTGTCGCCCCCGGACTGCGGAGCCACCACCGAACGCAGGATCGAGGCCTTGGGATAGGCCGCGACGAACGTCACGTCGGTGTGCCAGGAGTTGGCGCGCTGGCCATCGGCGGCGCTCAGTTGCATCAGGTAGCTGGAGCCTTCGCGCACGGGCACCGTCGGGTGTGGCACCGGCTCACCGAGCAGTTTGGCGAACGCTTCCTGGCCTTGGTCGTCTAGGTGGGTCTGGCCACGGAAGAACAGCACCTTATGCTCCAGCAGTGCCTGTTGAATGGCCTCGACCAGCACCGGGTCGAGGGTGTCGCTCAGGGTGACCCCGCGCACTTCGGCACCGATGCGCCCAGCCACCGGCTTGAGGTCGAGTTGATGAGGCACAGGTTGCTTGGCGATTGCGGCATTGCTCATGGTTGATCCCTCAGGGCCGGCAGACAGTGGTCAACGAGGCAGCGAGCTATAGATATGCATAAACGCTATATCTAAAAAACAAACGCTTCGTTGACGGAATAAGAGTCTGCATTTAAAACCTGTCCCCAGCCCGAGGGCCAATACCTTCGACCTATTTTTCAAATGCCGGGAATGCATATGGACCTTCGCCAGTTGCGCTACTTCATCGCGCTCAACGAACACCGCAGCTTTGTCCGTGGTGCCGAGGCCATGGGCATTACCCAGCCGGCATTCAGCCGCAGCATCCAGAGCCTGGAACAGGAGTTCGGCTGCGTGCTGGTCGACCGCGCCAGCAAAGACCTGCGCCCGACCCCGGAAGGCCATGTGGTGCTGCAGCACGCCTTGCGCCTGGTCAAGGGCGCCAACCAGCTCACCCGCGAAGTGGCCGAAATGACCAAGCTCGATGCTGGCGAGCTGCAATTCGGTTGCGGCCCGGCCCCGGCGGTAAAACTGGTGCCCGATGCGGTCGCCAGCTTCATCAGCGCCTACCCAAGGGTCAAGGTGGGCTTTGAAGTGGACAACTGGGAAAAACTCAGCCGCAGCCTGAGCCGTGAAGAAATCGAGTTCTTCATTGCCGATATCCGCCACTTCGAGTCCGACCCGAACTTCCACACCCAGGCGCTGACACCCAAGCGCGGGGTGTTCTTCTGCCGGCCCGGCCATCCGCTGCTGGCCAAGGACAGCCTGTCGACCAACGATATGTTCGACTACCCGCTGGCTGCCACCCTGCTGCCGCCGGGGTTTCGCAAACTGCTGGCCAGCGCCAGTGGCCGCGACGACTTCAGCCCCGGCATCCAGACCGATCATTTCGCCAGCCTGATGAAAATCGTCCGGCAAACCAACGCCATCGGCATCAGCACCGAAGAGTGTTTTACCGAGGATGTCGCCCCCGGCGAACTGGTCCGCCTGCACTGGCGCAACCTGCCCATCGAACAGATGGGCGTCGGCGCGCGCTGCGGCATCGTCAGCCGCGCAGGCTTTCGCCTGTCACCGGCAGCCAGAGCGATGATCGACACGATTATCAGCCTGGATCAGGTGCACAAGGCGGCTTAGATCATAGGTCCCATTGCCTCGGCACCACACTGTCGCACAATAAACCCGGCCCCCCGTAGGAGCTGCTTCAGCAGCGAAGCCTTCGCGGCTAAAGCCAATACTGTTCGACTAGGCGCTAAAAATCTCTGTGGGAGGGGCCGGCCGGCGCTCCGGTTGCTAGCGAAAGTGGTGGCGCATTCGCAGCAGTTGCATATGACTTTACCGGCCTATTCACGAGCGAGCTCGTTCCCACAGAGACTTGCAATGTCTGGATGACAAAGCGTTCGGCGGTCAATACCAGCTGGATCTGCTGAATATCCAGAACACCCTTGATTTCAAAAAGCTGCTTTTGAGCAACCCAGAAGAAATGCGTGACGTCTTTATCCAGCAGATTCTTGAAAAGGGCGAGAAGCGCGAAGAGCCGTTGGTGGATGTCGTCGCATGATTGAGCATAAGGGCGCCTGCCACAGCAGCGCGCCCGTTACATCGTCAGGCCAACCTTACAACGCCCTATCCGACACCCACTCACTGACCTTGAACGGCTTGCGCACCAGACGCTGCTCCGCCGCCAGGTCTACCGACTTCTGCAAGCTGGCCAGAAACTCAGGGTCAAGACGCGAATCGAAGCGCACGCTCAGGTCCAGGCCCTTGAGGTCGTCCTGCAAAACCGCCTGGGGGTAGTTGGCCAGTTCCGCAACCAGTCCAATGTAGGCCTGGCGGTTGCTCTCCTGTTGCAGCCAGTGCAGCGCCTGGGCGTTGGCTTTGAGCAGTTTGTCGACCGCCTGTGGATGCGCATCGATAAACGGCCCGTAGCCCAGCAGCACGCTCTGGATGCTGCCGGCCCCGCCCAGATCCAGCGTGTTGAGCGGGATTTCGGCAAGGCCGCGTTCACGCAGCGAGTTCAATGACGCCGAGCCCCAGGTCGCGTCGATCTGCCTGGCGCCGAGGGCGGCGACGGCAGCGTTGATGTCCAGGTTGATGACCTTCAGGTCTGTTTCCTTGAGCCCCTGGCTGGCCAGTGCAGCGGCGAACGACAGCTGGTAGGCGGTGCCGCGAAAGATTGCCACGCGCTTGCCCTTGAGGTCTGCCAGGGTCTTGATCCCGGAGTCCGGTGCGACTGCCAGGTACTGCTTGATACCCCGCCCGGTGGCGCTGAGCAAGCGGGTGTCCAGACCATTGGCCTTGCCGATGATCGCCGCCAGATCGCCCAGGTAGGCGACGTCTACCTGACCGTTGGCCAGCGCTTCGTTGATGGCCGGGCCTGCGCCTTTGAAGAAATTCCACTGCACCTTGATGCCGTCGGCGGCAAACGCCTGCTCCAGCAGTTGCTGGCTGCGCAGCACGTCGGTGACACCCGTACCGCTTTTCTGCGGGCCGGCACTCAGGTCCGGGACCGCGATGCGGATTTCCTTGAGTTCGGCTGCGTTGACGATGCCTGCGGCACACGCCAACAGGCCGGCCAGCAGCGGCGCAGCGAAACGGAGGGCAAAACGGGGAAGTGAGAGATTCATGCGAGGCTCCTGGCGCATCTGAAGATGGGCGCCAGTCAGGCATACATCGCACCTAAAATAAAATACTAAAAAATGATCTTTTAGTAACTTTAAAGAATATTAGGTCTGTAACCCTTGTGCTTGCTGGGCCATGCACATCTCGCATGAAAAATATTCCGGGAATGCATTGGCTGCAATTGCCCAAGACGGTATTAATGGCAGCCTTTATCCCATATTTGAATCAAATTAATTTTTTATATTCATTTAAAGAATAAGCAAATAAGCATTGGTTTGCGACGGAGAGCCTGATGACCCGTGATGCCACCCTCCCCTTACCGCCCGCCGCACTGCGCCCCAATGGTCGCGCAGTGGTGCTGCTGGCACGCCTGCAGGGCTGGTATGTGCCAATCCTGATTTTCGCTTTGTGGTGGGTTGCCAGCCGCGAGCACTGGATGAGCGAACAGATCCTGCCCGAGCCTGCACTGGTCTGGCAGAGCGCGCTGGAACTGGCCAGTGGCGAGATCTGGGTCAACCTGGGCATCAGCCTGCAACGCCTGGCCTTCGGTCTGCTGGCAGGCATCGGCAGCGGTGCCCTGCTGGGTGCCTGGCTGGGCTCCAGCCCACGGGCTGAACGGCTGATCCTGCCGACCTTCAGCGCCCTGGCACAGATTCCGACCCTGGCGTGGATTCCGCTGTTTATGGTGTTCTTCGGTATCGGTGAAGTGCTCAAGCTGGTGGTACTGATCAAGGCCATCGTGGTGCCGGTCACGTTGCACACCCTGGTCGGTGTGCGCGACGCCCAGCCGCGCTTGCGGGAAGCCGCGGCCGTGCTGCGGCTGCCGCGCGCCCTGCTGATCCGCCGGCTGATCCTGCCTGCGGCCCTGCCCTCGTTCATGGCCGGCGTGCGTCTGGCGCTGTCGGCAGGCTGGTCGTCGCTGCTGGCCGTGGAGCTGCTGGCCTCCAGCGAAGGCATCGGCTACCTGATGGTCTGGGCCCGGCAGTTGTTCATGCTTGATATCGTCTTCGTCTGCATCGCGGTGATCGGTGTGGTCGGGGTGAGCATGGACCTGTTCATCGGCCGGGCCGACCGCAAGCTGGTGCACTGGCCGCACCCGCCCACCGCGCAACTGAATCGTGGCCGGGCCCAATCGGGCTGGGCCGCCTGGTACCTGCCCATCGCGTTGCTGCTGCTCTGGCAGGCCGCGTATCAGTTGCAATGGGTCGACCGGCAGATTCTGGTCTCGCCGCTGCTGGTGCTGCAAACCACTTGGGCCGGGCTGCTCGACGGCAGCCTGCCCGGCGCCATGCTGACGAGCCTGAGCCGCACCCTCGGCGGCCTGTTGCTCGGTGGCCTGGCCGGGTTCAGCATCGGCCTGCTGCTGGGCCTGTCGAAACCCGCCGAGCGGCTGTTCGGCCCGAGCCTGGGCGCGCTGCGGCAGATCGCGATTTTCGCCTGGGTGCCGCTGCTGACGGCATGGTTCGGCCTGGGTGAACCGGCCAAGTGGGTGTTCGTCTCGTTCGCAGCGTTTTTCCCGCTGTACATCGCCACCCAGCGCAGTGTCGCCAACCAGTCACCGCAACTGGCTGAAGCGGCGCGGGTGCTGCGCCTGAGCCCGTTGCAGCGTCTGGGCCGGTTGGTGTTGCCCGGTGCGGCGCCCGGTATCTTCGGCGGCCTGCGCCTGAGTCTGATCTACGCCTGGCTGGGCACCATCGGTTCGGAATACTTCATGCCCTCGAATGGCGGCATCGGCAGCCTGATGATCGGTGCCCAGCAACTGCTGCGCATGGACGTGATCATGGCCGGCATGTTGCTGGTCGGACTGACCGGCGCCTTGCTCAACTTCCTCGGACAACGCATCGAAGCGCGGGCCACGCGCTGGAGACACGCATGACTCAAGCTATCGTCAGTTTCAACCATGTCGGCAAGGTCTTCGAGGTCGATGGCGGCCAGATCGAGGCCATCAAAGAATTCAACCTGCAGATTGCCGAAGGAGAATTCGTCGCCATCGTCGGCTCCAGCGGCTGCGGCAAATCAACCCTGCTGCGCCTGCTGATCGGCCTGGACACCGAGTACCGTGGCGAGATTCGGGTCGACGGCAAGGTGGTCGAAGGCATCGGCAGCGAACGCGGCATCGTGTTCCAGGAGCACCGGCTGTTTCCTTGGCTGACCGTGCAGGACAACATCGGTCTGGGGCTGGTCAACGAGCCACTGAGCAACGAACAGAAACAACAGCGGGTCGCCGACTTCATCGACCTGGTGGGCCTCAAGGACTTTGCCCGTGCTTACCCGCACCAGTTGTCCGGCGGCATGGCACAACGGGTGGCCATCGCCCGTGGCCTGGTGGCCAGCCCGCGTATCCTGCTGCTCGACGAACCGTTTGGCGCCCTCGACGCGCTGACCCGCCAGCAGATGCAGAACGAACTGCTGGCAATCCGCGAACGGGCAAAAATCACCACGGTGCTGGTGACCCATGACGTCGAAGAAGCGATCTTCCTCGCCGACCGGGTGGTGGTCATGGAGCCGCGGCCGGGGAGGATCAAGCGCGTGGTCGACATCAACCTGCCGCACCCGCGCCAGCGCAGCGGCTATGACTTTCACCTGCTGCGCGAAGAGCTGCTGCATGAACTGACCAGCGACGAGCAGTACGTCGCGCCCAAGCCCACGCACATTCACGACCTGCACCCGGCATTGATTGCGCTGTAAGAGCGGCTTTAGCCGCAATACTGTTCAATTAGACCGGTGGGAGCAACCGGCCGGCGCTCCGGTTGCTGTGGTCCGGCATCCCGGCGAAGACGGCGGCACATTCGCAGCAGATGTAGTGTTTTTACTGGCCTCTTCGTCGGAATGCCGCCCAGACCAAGGTCGCTCCCACAAAGGCACGCAGTGCTTATCTGAACAATATTGGCTTTAGTCGCGAAGGCCCCAGCTCACGAGCATCACCGCCCGCCCCTCACCGGAGCTTGATTGCATCGCGCACCTCTCCCACGGCAACTGTTGCTCAGCCAACAGTTGTTGGGCAGCAATCACCGCTGAGCAACAGCAACGCCCTCATCCTTGGTGAAAAACCCCGTGAAAAGCCCCGGCCCGCCTGGGTCTGGGCTTGTGGCACAGGACTTGCGAACCCGCCTTGTCCAGCCTGTTAACGGGCTCACATTAAGGAAGCGATCATGAGCGCATTTGTGCATGGCGCTGCGGCCTGCCGCGGCGTCTGCTGTTCATTCACCGTCATTGATCAATGTCACTCAGGGAGCCGCGCATGAATGTGTTCTGGTTTCTGCCGACCCACGGTGACGGTCATTACCTGGGCACCGCCAAGGGGGCACGGCCGGTCACCCTCGGTTATCTCAAACAAGTGGCCCAGGCGGCTGATGGGCTGGGTTACCACGGCGTGTTGATTCCCACCGGACGCTCCTGCGAGGACTCCTGGGTCGTGGCCTCGGCCCTGGCGCCGCTGACTGAAAAGCTGCGTTTTCTGGTGGCGATTCGGCCGGGCATCATTTCACCGACCGTCTCGGCGCGCATGGCCGCCACCCTGGATCGTTTGTCTGGCGGACGGGTGCTGATCAACGTGGTGACCGGCGGCGATCCCGATGAAAACCGTGGCGACGGGATTCACCTGAGCCACAGCGAACGCTACGAAGTCACCGACGAGTTCCTGCATATCTGGCGCCGCGTGCTGCAAGGCGAGGCCGTGGATTACCAGGGCAAGCACTTGCATGTAAAAAATGCCAAGGCCCTCTACCCGCCAATTCAGCAGCCTTATCCACCGCTGTATTTCGGCGGATCTTCCGACGCCGCCCATGACCTGGCAGGCGAGCAGATTGACGTGTACCTGACCTGGGGCGAGCCGCCAGCGGCAGTGGCTGCGAAGATTAGCGACGTGCGGGAGCGCGCGGCCAAACATGGCCGTACGGTGAAGTTCGGGATTCGCCTGCATGTGATCGTGCGCCAGAACGAAGAAGATGCCTGGCGCGCCGCTGATGAGCTGATCGCGCACATCGACGACGCCACCATCGCCGCCGCCCAGCAGTCGTTTGCCCGCTTTGACTCCGAAGGCCAGCGGCGCATGGCGCAGTTGCACGGTGGGCGCCGCGATAACCTGGTGGTTGCTCCCAACTTGTGGGCCGGGGTCGGCCTGGTGCGCGGCGGTGCGGGCACGGCGCTGGTTGGCAATCCTGAGCAGGTTGCCGAGCGCATCAAGGAGTATGCCGACCTGGGCATCGAGAGCTTTATTTTCTCTGGCTACCCGCACCTTGAAGAAGCCTACCGGTTTGCCGAACTGGTATTTCCGCTGCTGCCCGAACCCTACGCCAGCCTGGCCGGCCGTGGCCTGACCAACCTGACCGGCCCGTTTGGCGAAATGATCGCCAATGACGTGTTGCCCAGCGCCCGAAAGCAGCCGGCGTAAACCAGAAACGGCTTAATTTGAGGATTTTTTCGTGACGACGCCTGTGATTGCTCCTGTGAAGGCCCCTTTACCTGCCTCTTTCACCAGCCCCTTACACCTGGCCCGTAACCTGGCCTGCGAATTTGCCTCCAACGCCGCCGAGCGCGACGCCCAGGGCGGCACCCCCCAGGCCGAGCGCGATGCGTTGCGCCACAGCGGCCTGCTGGGTTTGAGCATTCCGACCCGTTTCGGTGGCCTGGGCGCCAGCTGGCGCGAGACTTTTGATGTGGTGCGCGAATTCGCCAAGGTCGACAGCTCGATCGCCCACGTGTTCGGCTTTCACCACCTGATGCTGGCCACCGTGCGGCTGTTTTCCCGCCCGGACCAATGGCAACCCTGGTTCGAGCAGACCGCCCGGCAAAACTGGTTCTGGGGCAACGCCCTGAACCCGCTGGACACTCGCACGGTGCTGAAGACCTTCGACGGCTGGCGGGAATTTTCCGGGCGCAAGAGCTTTTGCTCCGGCGCCAGCGATTCGGAAATGCTCATCGCCTCGGCGGTGGATGAAAGCGCCGGCGGCAAACTGATCATTGCCGCCATCCCCAGCGGGCGCACCGGCATTACCCTGCACGACGACTGGGAAAACATGGGCCAGCGCCAGACCGACAGCGGCAGCGTGACCTTTGAGCGGGTACGGGTCGAAGAGTCGGAATTGCTGCTCGACCCAGGCCCGTTGAGCACCCCGTTTGCTTCACTGCGGCCGCTGATCGCCCAACTGCACTTCACCAATCTGTTTCTCGGCATCAGTGAAGGCGCGTTCGAAGAAGCGCGGCATTACACCCTCAAGGAAAGCCGCCCGTGGTTCACCTCCAAGGCTCAGGACATCAGCGAGGACCCTTACATTCTGCGCCACTACGGCGAGTTCTGGGCATCGCTGGAAGCGGTGCGGGTGCTGGTCGAGCGCGCCTGTGTGCTGCTCGATGCCGCCTGGAACAAAGGTCCGGAGCTGGGCAGCGAAGAACGCGCGCAACTGGCGCTGGCGATTGCCAGCGCCAAGGTCAACGCCAGCCGCACCGGCCTGGACCTGACCAGCCGCCTGTTTGAAGTCACCGGTGCCCGCGCCACCCATGCCGCCCTGCGCCTGGACCGCTTCTGGCGCAACCTGCGCACCCAGACCCTGCACGACCCGCTGGATTACAAACTGCACGAGCTGGGTGACTGGGCCCTGAACGGTGCCCGCCCGACCCCGACTTTTTATTCTTGAGCGAGAGCCCTCATGCAACTGCTGACCCTGCCCCCTTCGCCGGCCCTGGCCACGTCCATTCGGGCCACCGCCCAAGTGTTCGAAGACCCTAAATCGCGCGCGCTGTTGGCCCACCTGCAACAGATCGCCCCCAGTGAGGCCAGTGTGCTGATCATCGGTGAAACCGGTACGGGCAAGGAGTTGGTGGCCAGGCACTTGCACAACCTCAGTGGCCGACGCAACGGGCCGTTCGTGGCGGTCAACTGCGGCGCGTTTTCCGAATCGCTGGTTGAAGCCGAGCTGTTCGGCCATGAAAAAGGCGCCTTCACCGGCGCGTTGAGTGCCAAGGCCGGCTGGTTCGAGGAGGCCAACGGCGGCACTTTGTTTCTCGATGAAATCGGCGATTTGCCGATGGCCATCCAGGTCAAGCTGCTGCGGGTACTGCAAGAGCGCGAAGTGGTCCGCCTGGGCTCGCGCAAAAGCCTGCCGATCAACGTGCGGGTGCTGGCAGCGACCAATGTGCATCTGGAAAAAGCCATCAACGCCGGGCACTTTCGCGAAGACCTGTATTACCGGCTGAACGTGGTGACCCTGTCGTTGCACGGCCTGCGCGAGCGGCCGGGCGATATCCTGCCGTTGAGCCGGCATTTCATCCGCACCTACAGCGAGCGCCTGGGTTACGGGCAGATGACCCTCAGCCCCGGCGCCGAAGCCAAGCTGGTGGGTTACAGCTGGCCGGGCAATATTCGTGAGCTGGAAAACGTTATTCACCACAGCCTGCTGACTTGCCGCGACGGTGAAGTACAAGCCGATGACCTGCGCTTGTCCAACCTGCGCCTGGAGCGCCAGGACGACGCCGGCTACTCGCGCACCGGCGCCGACGGTGACTCGCTGGAGCAACTGCTGCAACACACGTTCCGCCGGCTGTGCGAGGAGCAGCCCGGTGCATTGCACGAGCGGGTCGAAACCGCGCTGCTACGGGCGGCCTACCATTTCTGCCATCACAATCAGGTGCACACCGCCGAACTGCTGGGCCTGTCACGCAACGTCACCCGCACGCGGCTGATCGCCATTGGCGAACTGGTGGTCAACAAACGCCGCAACCAGGATCACGAACTGGATAACCGCCTGTTGCGCCTGTCGATCTGAGCCGTTTCACCCATCACCCTGCTTCAAGCGCAAGCGACCGACGACGGACTTGCCGCTTGTGGCCTGCAACAGGCCCAGCATCAACTGTTGCCTGAGCAACAGTGCCTCGACATTCTGCCGCACCACATACAGCAGCCCGTCGCCGGCAAACCGTCCCAAACGCCCGTACTACGTGGCCAGCAGCCTGATGGCACGCCCCGTGCAAACAGTCATGGTTACCCAACAGCTGATTCACAGCCCGTCCTCCATGCCTTGCGGAACCTACCCATGCGTCTGACTCTCCTGGCCTCATCGCTGACCCGTCTGCCCCGCTCTGTGAAAGTCCTGGCCGCCGCCTGCATCGCCGGCCTGGCCCTGAACAGCACCGCTTATGCCGAGACCGCGCCCAAGGAAGTGCGCCTGGATTACGCCTATTACTCGCCGGTGAGTCTGGTGCTCAAGCACTTCGGCTGGCTGGAAAAAGCCCTGCCGGACTCGAAAGTCAGTTGGGTGTTCAGCCAGGGCAGTAACCGCTCGCTGGAATACCTCAACAGTGGCGGCGCCGACTTCGGTTCGTCGGCCAGCCTGTCCGCCGTGTTGGCCCGCGCCAACGGCAGCCCGATCAAATCGGTGTACGTCTACAGCCGCGCCGAATGGACCGCGCTGGTGGTCAGCAAGGATTCACCGCTGAAAAGCATCAACGACCTCAAGGGCAAGAAAATCGCGGCCACCAAAGGCACCGACCCGTACCTGTTCACCCTGCGCGCCCTGGCCAGTGCCGGGCTGAACAAGAACGACGTGGAACTGCTGCACCTGCAACACCCCGATGGCCGCACCGCCCTGGAAAAAGGCGATGTCGATGCTTGGGCAGGCCTGGACCCGCACATGGCCGCCAGTGAACTGCAAGCCGGCTCGCGCCTGCTGTATCGCAACAAGGACTTCAACAGCTACGGGGTGATCAGCGTGACCGAGACCTTCGCCAAAGAGCATCCACAAACCATCAATACGGTGATCAAGGCCTATGAGCAGGCGCGGCGCTGGGCACTCGAACACCCTGAAGAGTTCGCCAAACTGCTGGCTGATGAATCCAAATTGCCGCTCGACGTGGCCAAGCTGCAGCTGACCCGTACCGACCTGTCGGCGCCGCAACTGAGCGACAAAGACATCGCCGCCTCGCAGGCCGCAGCACCGATTCTGGTCTCTGAAGAACTGGTCAAACGTGGCGTGGACGTCAAGCAAGTGATCTACCAGTTGATCGAGCCGTCGTTCGGCAAAGCCAGTATCCAGCCATGAGCCAGACCAGCAAGGCGCTGAGCGCAGCGGCACCTGCCGAGCGCCCGACCAGCAACACCGGCCAGTGGCGGCGGCGGGCCAAGGGCCTGGCACTGCCGGTGCTGATCATTGTGGTTCTGGAAGCGGTGGTGCGCCTGGGCTGGATCGCCTCCTATCAGATGCCCGCGCCCAGCGAAGTGGCGCAAACCCTGGTGCAACTGGCCGACGGCGCGCTGTGGAAACATATCGGCGCCAGCCTGTCGCGAGTGCTGGCCGGTTTCGCAGTGGGCGCCAGTCTGGGGCTGCTGTTCGCCGCCTGGGTCGGCCTGAGCCGCGAAGCCGAAGCCTGGCTGGAGCCAACCTTCGCCAGCCTGCGCGCCATTCCCAGCCTGGCCTGGGTGCCGTTGCTATTGCTGTGGTTGGGCATCGGCGAAACTTCCAAGGTGGTGCTGATTGCCATCGGTGCGTTTTTTCCGGTGTACCTCAATGGCGTGGCGGCGATTCGCAATATCGACCGCAAACTGGTGGAAGTCGGGCGCATGTACGGCTTCAGCCGTGCGCGCCTGGCCCGGCGCATTCTGTTGCCTGCGGCGTTTCCCGGGGTGTTCACCGGCCTGCGCAGCGCCTTGAGCCTGAGCTGGATGTTTCTGGTGGCCGCCGAACTGATCGCCGCCACCCGCGGCCTGGGTTACCTGCTCAGCGATGGCCGCGAAACCTCACGGCCCGACCTGGTGCTGGCGGCCATTATCGTTCTGGCCCTGCTGGGCAAAATCAGCGACGGCCTGCTGGCCAGCCTTGAGCGCCGCTGGCTGACCTGGCGCGACACCTTTGACGGCGCAGGCCCCGGAGCCCAACCATGAGTATTGCCCAGGCAACCCCATCCAGCGCTGATCTGTTGCACTTGCGGGTCGAGCGCAAATCCTTTGCCGAAACGCCCGTACTGGGCCAGATCGACCTGCGGTTGCAACCCGGCGAAATCGTCAGCCTGCTCGGCCCCAGCGGTTGTGGCAAAAGCACCCTGCTGCGCCTGGTCGCGCAACTGGACAGCGACTTTGTCGGTGAGCTGCGCCAGCGGCCCGAACAGGTCGGGTTCGTGTTCCAGGAACCGCGGCTGATGCCCTGGCTGAGTGTGGCCGACAATATCGGCTTCAGCGACGACCGCCAGTACGACCGTGAGCGGGTTGCGGCGTTGATCGACGAAGTGGGCCTGAGCGGCTTTGCCGACGCCCTGCCCAAACAGCTGTCTGGCGGCATGGCGCAACGGGTGGCCATCGCCCGTGGCCTGTATGGCCAGCCTGAGTTGCTACTGCTCGACGAACCGTTCAGCGCGGTGGATGCCTTTACCCGCTACAAGCTGCAAGACCTGCTGCTGGAGCTGGCCCGCCGACACCATATCGGATTATTGGTGGTGACCCACGACATCGACGAAGCGCTGTACCTGAGCAATCGGGTGCTGGTGATCGGCAACCGGCCCGGCACCGTGCGCCAGGAACTGCACGTACCGCTGAGCTACCCCCGCGAACGCAGCGACGACACCCTGGCAAGGCTGCGCAGCCAGGCGTTGAGCGCATTGCATGATGCACGGGTACTGTAGGAGCGAGCGGGCGGCGATCCGTCTTGCTCGCGAAAGCTATCTGCCAGACGCCCCATATGTATTGTCTGGACCGGCCATCTCGCGAGCAAGCTCGCTCCTACCAAGTGCAGGTCGCAGCTATGCCAGCGGCCTGCGTAGCCGCCACTCGCGCAATGTGGCACCGCCGCGCTCCTGTTCATGCACCAGCCCTTGATCACGCTGGTAACCCAGGGTCTGGTAGAACGCCAGAGCTCGGGCGTTGCCTTCCAGCACCCACAGGGTCACCTCACTAAACCCAGCGCCGGCCAGTTCAGCATGGGCCGTTTCCATCAATCGCCGCCCGGCACCCAGCCGCCAATGAGCCGGGTCCAGGTTGATGGCGTGAATCTCGCCGCAGCCAGCCCGCGCCTCGGCATCACGGCTGTGGCCCCAGACCAGCCAGCCGATGACCTGCCCGGCGCGCTCAGCCAACAAAACCCGTTGCCCCTCGCGAATCCGCTCTTGCCACTGCCGGGTGCGCGTCGGCAACTGATTGCCCAGGCCGCGCAGGTAGTGCTCAGGCAGCAAGTGTGCATAACCCTGTTGCCAGGCCTGAATATGAATGGCAGCGATTCTGGCGCCATCAAACGCTGTCGCGGGGCGAATTCCGGTTTCAGTCACCCTTATCTCCTTGCAGCGGTTGCGCCGTATTGGCCAGGCGATAAAACACCACACTCGATGCCGCGCACGATAGCGCACACAACAACAGCACCACGACGATATCACCGACCGAGGTTTCGCTGCGCCCATCCAGGCTTGCCAACAGGCCCAGTAATACCCCGGCCATGCTCACCGAGACGCTCATCACCAGTTGCCCGGCCATGGCCGACAGGCTGCTGGCGGCGGCGCTGCGCTCCAGCGGTACGTCCAGGTAGGTCACCGCGCCCATGGTGGTGAATTGCAGCGAGCGCGCCAGCCCTGCACTGAACAGGATCAACGCCATCAGCCAGACGGCCATTTCATGATCGAAGCTGGCGCACAGGGCGATGCCCAAGGCGCTGAGCAGGGCGTTACCAGCCAGCAGGTGACGATAGCCAAAGCGCCGCACCAGCGGCACCGCCAGCAGCTTTATCAACAACGCGCCAACCCCGCCACACACCACCAGCCAACCAGCGGCCAGCGGGGTCATGCCCAGGCAGTTCTGCAGCAACAGCACCAACAAAAATGGCTGGGCCGAAGTGCCCAGACGAAACAGCGCGCCACCTGCCTGGCTCAAACGAAAGCCGGGCAGGCGAAACAGTCCGAGATCGATGAGTGAGTCACGATGGCGCCGGGCATGGATGACATACCCAAGCGCCAACAGCCCACCACCGACAATCAAGCTGCCAGCCAGCAACCTGGGCAGTTCACCTTGCGCCAGGGAGTCGAAGCCGAACACCAGCAGCGCCAATGCTCCGCCGCCCAATAGCAGCCCGCGTTTGTCCAGCGGCGGCACCTGGCGCGCCGGAAAATCCGGCACATGGCGCACAATCAGCCAGCAACCGAACAGGCAGATCGGCAGGTTGATGAAAAAGATCCACTGCCAGCTCAGGTAGGTCACCAGCACGCCCCCGAGCAGCGGCCCCACCAGTGGCCCGACCAACGCCGGCAAGGCCAGCCATGACATGGCTTGCAGCAGTTGCTCACGACTGGACCAGCGCAGGATGATCACCTGCCCAACCGGGGTCATCAATGCCGCGCAAGCGCCCTGCACCATACGCCCCAGACACAGCTCCAACAGCGTGTCAGCCAGGGCGCAGACCAAGGACGCAACGGTAAACATGCCCATCGCCAACAACAGCACCCGGCGCGGCCGAAAGCGTTCGGCCGCCCAGCCGCTGACCGGCACGAACAACGCCAGCGCCAGCACGTAAAGCGACACCACCAGGTTCATGCGCAAGCCCGGTTCGCCAAGGTCCTCGGCCATTTTTGGCAAGGCGGTCATCACCGCCGTGCTGTCGAGCAACTCCATGAACAGCGCTGCGCCGATGATCACCGGCACTTTCGGGCTTTGCTCAGCGGTGGCTAACGTGACCGGTATCGCGCTCAAAACAGGCCCGAGACCGGCGGCCGCGTGCCTTTGAGCTGCCAGGCACCGACCACTGCAGCTTTCCAGTGCCGTGGGTTGTGGTTGGCCACGGTGCGGGCGTTGCGCCAATGCCGGTCCAGGTTGTGCGCCCGCCCGGTGGTGGACGCGCCGCCCACATCGAACACCGTCTCAGCCGCCTTGAGCGCCAGTTCGGCCACCAGGTACTGGGCCTGGGCGACCTCCACGGCGGCCTGCTCGACGTCAGCGTCTTGCAAGCCTTCGGCCCAGGCCCGGTCGATGCTGTCGGCGGCGCGCAACACCAGCGCCTCGGCGCCATAAGCACGGGCGGCGATATCGCCCACCGACAACTCCACGTAAGGGTCGTCCACCGACTGGCTGGCGCTGCTGTGCTTGATCGGCCTGGCATGTTCGCGGGCAAACCGGCTGGCGTCATTCAGTGCATTACGGGCGATACCGGCCTGCACGGTGCCGAGGAACAATTGCAGGAAGGGCGTGACGATGGTGCGCTTGCCCTCCTCCACGGTGCGGGTGCGCAGCTCGCTGGCGTCGACCCGCACGTTATTCAGGTGGGTGGTGCCACTGGCGGTCAGGCGCTGGCCCATGGCGTCGAAGTCGTCGAGCAACTCCAGGCCCTCACGGCCACGGGGCAGGATGAACGACACTGGCTGTTCATCTTCGTCCAGCGCCACGGCGCTGACCCAGTCAGCGAACAGCGCACCGGTGCTGTAGAACTTGCTGCCGGTTGCCCGGTAGTGATCGCCCTCGCGCACCAGCCGTGCGGCAATCGAGCCATTGGCACCGCCCAGTTCCCAGCCGGCATTGCCAATCACCGCGCCATCCAGATAGCGGGCAAACCAATGCTGGCGCTCTGGTTCGGCGTCATCGCTGGTTGAAGCCAGCAAGCCTTCGACAAAGGCAAAGCCGGGACGCAGCGCCTGGGCGACATTGGAGTCCACCGAGGCTACCTGCAGCAGCAGTTCGATCACATCGCGCACACTGCCTTCGGGGCCGCCAAAGCGGCGCGGGATGCGCACGGTGTAGAGACCGGCGGCGGCCAGTCGGGCAATCGCCTCGAACGGCAAGCGGCGTTCACGCTCGCGCTCGGCGGAGCCTGCGCCAATCTCGGGCAGCAGCGCCGCAATACGCGCCTTGAGTTCAGCCACACTGGTCGCCGCAGGCTGGGTGGGCAGTCGTTGATAAGTGGTCATCAGGCAGTCCTTAAATGGCGATTTTCCAGAGGCGGGTTTCATCGAACAGATCGAACGCCTCGTGTTCCGGGTCCAGCGGCGGCACTTGCAGTTCGGCGCCGCTGCCGGGCAAACGCGGCACCGAGCCCAGCAGGCGCCGGGTGTATTCATGGGCCGGCTGCTCAAACAGTTGCTCAACCGGGGCCAGCTCCACCACCTCACCATGGCGCATCACCAACACGTCGTCGCTGACGTGGCGGATCACCCCCAGGTCGTGGGAAATGAACAGGTAAGCCAGGCCCAACTCGTCTTGCAGGTCAGCCAACAGGTCCAGTACCTGGGCCTGAACCGACACGTCCAGCGCCGACACCGGCTCGTCACAGACAATCACCTTGGGCTCACTGGCAATGGCCCGGGCGATGGCGACCCGCTGGCGCTGACCACCGGACAACTGCAATGGCCTGCGCTCGGCCAGTTCTGCGGGCAGGCGCACCTGATTGAGCAAGCGGGTGATGCGCGCCGGGCGCTGTTGGGCGTCGATACCAGCAACGTGCAAGGCGTCGTCGAGAATCTGCGCCACGCTCCAGCGCGGGTCGAACGAGCTGAGCGGGTCCTGGTAGATCACGCTGATCTCGCGGCGCAGCGGCCGGCGATGCTTTTCATCAACCCCGCCGTGGGGCAGAGTCCACGGCTGGCCCCGGTAATGCACTTCACCGGCATCAGGCTGCAACAGGCCCAAAGCGATACGCGCCACGGTGGTTTTGCCTGAGCCCGATTCACCGACGATGCCCAGCGTGCGGCCGGAGCGCAGCTCAAAGCCGACATCCCGCACCACTTGCCGTACCTGGCCGTCAGGCCCCAGATAACGTTTACCCAAACCCTGGGCGCGCAGCAGCACTTCAGCGTCCTGACGCACTGGCGGCGACACGTAGCTGGCACGCTCCGGCGACAGTCGGCTGCCGCGTGGATGCTCAGCGGGCACCGCCGCCAGCAGCGCTTTGGTGTAGGCATGAGCCGGCTGGCGCAGCACTTGCTCCATCGGGCCTTGCTCGACCACTTCACCGTGACGCATGACCACCACGTCGTCAGCCAGTTGCGCGACCACCGCCAGGTCATGGCTGATGATCAGTAACGAGGCGCCACGGGCCTTGATCTGCTGGAAGACCTCAAGAATCTGCGCCTGCACCGTGGCGTCCAGCGCAGTGGTCGGCTCGTCGGCAATCACCAGCGCCGGGTCCATCGCCAGCGCACTGGCGATCAACGCCCGCTGGCGCAAGCCGCCAGACAACTGTCCTGGCCGCTGCCGGGCACGCAGCGCAACATCCGGCACGCCGACCCGCTCCAGCAATTCCAGTACCCGCGCCTGGCGTTGCGTGCGGTTGCCGAAGCGATGGGTTTCCAGCACTTCAAGAATCTCTTTGCCCACCGGGCGCAACGGGTCCAGCGACACCAGCGCGTCCTGCAGCACAAAGCCAATGTCCTTGCCGCGTACGCTGCGCCATTGCCGCTCGCTCAGGCTCAGCAGGTCGCGCCCGGCAAAACTCAGGCCCCTGGCGGCCACCTCGGCCCGGCCGCCGGCCAGCCCGACCAGGCTGCGGGCACTGACGCTCTTGCCCGAGCCCGATTCACCGACCAGGGCCACGCAGCGTCCCGGCGCCAAGGTAAAGGACAGGTCATGGACCACGGTCTGGCCATCGAACGAGACGTTCAGGCCATCGACAATCAGAGTGTTATCGCTCATGGCAGGCGGCCCTCCAGGCGTTTCTGGATGTAGCGGCCGGTCGCCGTGGTCGACAGGGTGGTCAGCACGATGAACAGGCCGGGAAAGAAGGTCAGCCACCAGGCAGTGGCAATGAAGTCGCGGCCCATCGACAGCATGGTGCCCCACTCCGGCGCCGGAGGTCGGGCACCCAGCCCCAGAAAGCTCAGCGCCGACGCCCAGACGATGGCCTGGCCGACACCCATGGTGATGGTCACCACCAACGGACGCATGGCATTGGGCAGCAACTGGCGCAGGATAATGCGCGAGGTCGGGTGGCCCAGCGCCCGGGCCGCCTCGATGTAACCGGCATTGCGCACCGCCAGTACCTGGCCACGGACCATGCGCGCATAACCGGGGGCACCGCCCAGACCGGTGGCGATGATCAGCGGGCCGATACCGCTGCCGAATACCGCGACGAACAACAGCGCCAGCACCAGACTTGGGAAGGCAAACAGCACTTCAAGCAGCCAGCCCACACCACGGTCGATACGCGCCCCACCCAGCCCGCCCAGCAGCCCCAAGGCAATGGCGATGGTTATGGATAACGCGGTGGCGGCCACCCCGATGAACAGGCTTTGCCGGGTGCCATGGATGATCCGGGCAAAAATATCGCGGCCTGACTGATCGGTGCCCAGCCAGTGTTCCCAGCCCGGCGGCACAAAGGCGTCGCGGGGCACGATGGCCAGCGGGTCGATGCGGGTGAACAACTGTGGGGCCAGCGCGGCGAGTACCAGCAAGCCGAGAAAGCCGATCGACAGCGTTGCGCCCCAGGGTGGCAGGCGCCAACGGCGTTGGCGCAGCAGCGGACGGTGAGTTGCCGCAAGGGTCAGTTCGCTCATCAGTGCTGCTCCTGTTGCCGAGGGTCGATCCATTGATAAAGCAGGTCCACCAGAATGTTGGCCAGCACATAGCCGGCGGCCACCACCAGGCTGATGCCGATCACCAGCGGCAGGTCCTGGGTTTGCACCGCCTGATACAACTGACGGCCCACGCCCTTGCGCGAGAAGATCACTTCACAGACCACCGCGCCGCTGATCAGCGCACCGATGGCCCAGCCCGACAGCGACACCCCCGGCAGCAAGGCATGGCGCAGGGCATGCTTGAAACGTACTTTCAGATCGCTCAGGCCACGGGTGCGGGCAGTCAACACGAAGGGTTGCTCCAGGGTCAGTTCCAGCGACTCGCGGGTCACTTGAGCAATGAACCCGGCCAGCGGAATGGCCAACGACAACGCCGGCAAGACCAGGGTCGCCAACCCGTCGCTGCCGGCTGGCGGGAACCAGCGCAGGCCAAAGGCAAACACCGCCAGCAACACCACCCCCAGCCAGAAATGCGGCAATGCGGCGCTGAGGGTTTCCAGCAAAGAGGCCGCGCCGCCAATCAAGCGCCCGCGCCCGGCGGTGATCACCGTGGTCAGCAGCACCAGCGCCCAGGCCAGCACCAGGGCCGCCACGGTCAGTTCCAGGGTCGCGCCGCCCTGCTCGGCCAGAACCCGGGTCACTGGCATATGCTGGGAATAGGAGACCCCGAGGTCACCTTGCAACAGGCGGCCGAGGTACAGCACGTACTGAACCGGCAACGGCTTGTCCAGGCCGTACTCGGCACGGGTGGCTTCGATGGTTTCCGGGCTTGGGTTGGCGCTCGGCCCGCCGAGAATCGCCAGCACCGGATCACCCGGCATTGTGCGCAAGGCAAAGAACGTCAGGGTCGCGACCGCCAGCAGCACCAGTGCCCCACCGCCCAACCGCAGCAGCGCACGGCGGCCCAGCGCGGCCAGGCGTTCGCGGCGCGGATCGGTCACGCCCGACGGCGTCGTTGCAATACTCATTTGCTCACCCATGCGTCATAGAGATAGGTCACCGCCAGCGAAGGCTCCAGGCGCACGCCATGGGCGGTCTTGTAGATACCCAGGCGGGTGCTCTGCGGGTACGTGGCCAACTGCAGGTACTCAGCGGCGACCTGCTTCTGCGCCTGGTAGTAGATTTGCCGACGCTGCTCGGGGTCCTGGGTCGCCAGGGCGCTTTCGATCAAGGCATCGAAGCCCGGATCGGCGTAACCGGCGGTGTTCTGGTGATAACCACCGACCCCGGCCGGCTGAATGAATGCCGAGCTGTAGATGATGCGCAGCACATCCGGGGTGTTGGTGTTCCAGTAACCGATGCGGATGTCGTAATCCCAGGCGGCCTGACGCGCCGTGGCCTGGGCGTCGCTCATCTGGTCCATGACCAGCTCGAAACCGGCCTGACGTGTGGTGGCCTGCACCTGCTCCCAGAGGGTCAATTCCGACGGTGGGGTGCGGGCGCCGATCAC
This sequence comes from Pseudomonas sp. StFLB209, assembly GCF_000829415.1. Taxonomy (NCBI): domain Bacteria; kingdom Pseudomonadati; phylum Pseudomonadota; class Gammaproteobacteria; order Pseudomonadales; family Pseudomonadaceae; genus Pseudomonas; species Pseudomonas sp. StFLB209. The sequence goes on from NZ_AP014637.1 coordinate 950,123, forward strand.
CACCACCACCCGCAGCCGTTTGCCGTCCTTGGTGCGATAACCTTCGCTGTCACGCTGGGTCCAGCCAGCCTGGTCGAGCAGTTGCGCGGCTCTGGCCGGGTCGTAGTCCTGGATGCGTTCGAACTCCGGGCTATAAAACGGCGTGGCCACACTCAACGGTCCGCCGGCCCTTGGGAACTCGCCGAAATACACGCTTTTGAGCGCGCCTTCGACATCGGCACTGCGTACAAAGGCTTCGCGCACACGCACATCGGCGAAGGGTTCGCGGCGCATATTGAACGTGCCATTGGTGGGGTTGCCGGGCCGCTGGGCGATGATCAGTTGCAGATCCGGGTTGCGCCGCGCCGCTTCGTGGGACTCGGGCGGCAGGGTCTCGATCACATCGACCTCGCCGGCCTGCAAGGACGCAAAGCGTACCGAAGGCTCTTGAATGAACTTCCAGATCACCCGCTCCAGATACGCCGGGCCCTGGTGCTTGGCGGTGGGCGGCGCCCAGTTGTAATCGGGGTTGCGCGCAAGCTCGATCTGGTTCTGGCGCTGCCACTTGACCACCTTGAACGGCCCGCTGCCCACCGGGCTTTCACAGTTCTGGTCGCGGCTGCGGGCCAGCGCGGTGGGCGACTGAATGCCCAGAAAGCCCTGGGCCAGCACTTCCAGAAAGGCCGCATAAGGTGTTTTCAAATGCACCACAGCGGTGTAGTCGTCGATGATCTCGGTGCTGCGGTACTGGCGGATATAGCCCCCGGCGGTACTGGACTGGGTCTTGGGGTTGGCCATGTGGTCGAGGTTGGCCTTGACCGCATCGGCCTTGAACGCGGTGCCGTCGGTGAACTTGACGTCGTTGCGCAGGTGGAAGGTGTAGCGCAGGCCGTCAGGCGAAACCTCCCAGCTTTTCGCCAGCCATGGGCCGATCTGCCCTTGGCTGTCCATCGACACCAGCGAGTCGAGGTACTGTTGGGCGACGAACACTTGCGGCATGTCGCCGGCCACATGAGGGTCCAGGCAGGTGGGTTCGCGGTCGGTGGCATACACCAGGGTGCCGCCGTGCACCGGCTGGTCGCTATGGACGCTGGCCTGCTGTTGGCGCTCGCAACCGGCCAGCAGCAGGACTGTGAACAGCGGGGTGAGGTAACGGGTATTGAAGTTCAAGGTCGCTCCTGCGGGTTACAGCGCCAGTGGCGGTTGCAGAGATGGTTGCAGGGGCTATTGCATGACCCGTGCCGGGTCTCAATACCTTGATTTTGTTGGGGTTCGGGGTGAATGCGATGATGGTGGGTGGACAAAGTGTCGAGGGGATGTTGCTGGTACAACAGCTGCTCTTGATCTTCGAGCACAGATGGCACAGACACCACCGATCGCGACGTTGGTGCAGGCCGAACGCAGGCGCCGCGTAGGGGGGATAAGGGCCATGGATGGGCATGTGCGCCGCCCCCCCGAAGCGGCGCCGGAGTGAGGGAACCCGACGAACATTCAACCGCGGCAAAAAATCGTCCACCACCGCAAGGCAGCTTTTACCTGTGTGCTGATAGAAACTGCGGATACCTTACGATGAAGCAAGGCTCATCGCCGCAGTTGTTCATACGTCGGGTTCCGCCCCGACGGGCGGGTTACTTTGTCTTGGCAAAGTAACCAAACCGCTTGCTCCGGGTTGGGCCCCTTCGGGGTTCCCTCACTCCGACGCCACTCCGGGGGTCGGCGCACATGGGCCTTCCATGGCCCATTGCGCCTAACGGGCCATCCATGGCCCTTATCCCCCCTGCGCAGCGCCTCCGTTCGGCCTGCACCAACGTCGCGCTCGGTGTCGTCTGGGAGATTTGTGCTTGAAGATCAAGGTCAAGATCTACAGCACGTCAACGTCAACGCAGCATCATGCTGCCTGGCGATTCCATAAGCGGTGGTAATACCCCTGTCGGGCCAGCAGTTGTTCGTGGGTTCCGTCTTCGACGATGCGGCCTTCGTCAAAGACAATGATGCGGTCCAGATGCGCAACGGTGGACAGCCGATGGGCGACGACCAGGGTGGTTTTGTCTTCCATGATTTCGTCGAGCTTGTCCTGAATGAAACGCTCGGTGATCGAGTCCAGGCTGGAGGTGGCTTCGTCCATCACCAGAATGGGCGCATTCTTGAGCAACACCCGGGCAATGGCGATGCGTTGCCGTTGGCCACCGGAAAGCTTGACCCCGCGCTCGCCCACCAGTGAATCGTAACCCTGCTCCATGGCCTCGATGAAGTGCCGGGCGCCGGCGCGTTCGATGGCCGCATGCAAGGCCTCTTCGCCGGCATCGAGTTGGCCGTAATGGATATTCTCGCGAATGCTGCGGTGGAACAGCCCCGGTTCCTGGGGAATCAAGCCCACCTGCTGGTGCAGCGAATGCTGGGTCACGCTGCGGATATCCTGGCCGTCGATCAGCACTTGCCCGGCATTGACGTCGTACAGGCGCAACAACAGGCTTAGCAGCGTCGATTTACCCGAGCCGGATGCGCCCACCAAGCCCACCCGCTGCCCGGCCGGGATGTGCAGGTTGAAGTCGCGAAACACCGGCTTTTCCGGCTGATAACCAAAGCTGACATTCACAAACCGCACTTCACCGCGCTGCACTTTCAGCACCTGTGCGTGCGGCTGGTCGGTGACTTCATGGGGGCGAATCAGGGTGCGCACGCCGTTGGCGATGTTGCCGGTGGCTTCGAAGAACTCCAGCAGGCGCCGCGACAACCCCGAGACGTCGGTGATGATCATCAGCGACAGGCTGGTGGCGGTGACGAAGGTGGCAATATCGATACTGCCGCGCTGCCACAACCACAGCGCCAGCAGCAGGATGCCCAGCTTGAGCAACACGCCGCAGCCGTTCTGGAACCAGCGGATTTTTCCATGTAGCCCAGTGAACGCTTGGCCGCTTCGACTTCACGGTCGAGAAAACGCCCAAGATACTGGTGCTCGAAAGGATGACGGGCAAACAGGCGGATGTTGGTCAGGTTGGTCACCGCATCAACCACCTTGCCGGTGCTGACGCTGCGCGCCGCTGAAAAGGCCCGGGCCAGCGGATGGCTGCGCCGCGCCAAAAACCAGCACAGGCCCAGAAAGCCCGCCGCCCAAAAACCCATGAACGCCGCCAGCCACAGGTCGGCCGTGGCCAACAGCAGCACCGCCAGCGACAAGGTAACCAACAGCGGGATCAGGTCGAAGATCAGAATCGCCAGGGCCATGGTGGTGCCCAGCGAGACTTCGCTGATGCGGTGCGCCAGGGCCCCGGCAAACTCGCTGGTGATGTAGCGGTGCGAATGCTGTTGCAGATAGGCAAACAAGGCGTGAGTCACCGCCCGGCGCTGACGCGGCAGGGTGTAGACATGCAGGGCGCTGGCACAGCGCACAAAGAGCATTTCCAGCACCAGCAAGGCGGTCAGCCCCAGCAGTGGCCAGGTCAGCGCATCGAACGCGCGATCGGTCTCCAGGCCCTGGGTCACCAGCCGGGTGATCTGCCCCAGCGCCCAAGGCACCAGCACTGCACAAATCACCGCCGCCGTTTGCAGCCCCAGCATGCCCGCATAAGCCACCCCGGTAGCGCTGGATAAAGGCCCAGACAAACGCCAGCGGAGTGTCGGGCAGATGACGAATGTTCCAGCCGCCATCCTCTGTTGCCGGGTCACTCATGGCTGACCTGCCTGAGCAAATCTCAGCGGCGGCAAAGGCTGGCTGAGCGCGGCCGGGTCGCGGTAGCGGGCCGCCGGGTGATTGGCCGGCAGGCGCGCCTGGCCTGCGCCAAACAGCCGCTCGCGCAGGGTTTCGCCCGGCGTGTAGCGCTCACGAAAACGTCCGCGTCGGCGCAACTCAGGGACCACCAGATCGATGAAGTCACGGGCGGTTTCAAACGACAGATACTGGCGCAGGTTGATGCCGTCGATGCCGTCCACGTCCAGCCAGCGTTCGATCTCGTCAGCCACCACCGTAGGCGTGCCGGCCACGAAATAGCGGTCCTCTTGCAGACCGGCGAAGCCTTGCAACATCTGCCCGACCGTGGTCTCGGGGTTGAAGCGGTTGAGGGCGCCCCAACCGATATCACCCCGCTTGATGATGTCGGTCAGCCGCTGATGAGGCGCGTAAGCGCGCAGGTCGATGCCCAGTTGCGCATGCGCCATGGCGCCGTCGGCGCTGACCAGCCGGCGGTAGCTGTCGAGCTTGGCGGCGACCGCCTCATCGCTGCGCCCGGCGATCACCCCGGCCTGGACGATGAACTTGATGCCCGCCGGGTCGCGGCCTTGTTGTTCGGCATTGCGGCGCATGGTTGCGATGTTGCGGCGCACATCTTCAGGGGTCGCGCCGCCGGTGAACACCACCTCGGCATGGCGCCCGGCAAAGGCGCTGCCGGCCGGCGAGCCGGTGGCCTGGAACAACACCGGGGTGCGCTGACGCGAAGGCTGGCACAGGTGCGGGCCGGCGACCTTGAAATGCTCACCCACGTGGTTGATGTAACGCACCTTGGCCGGGTCGGTATACACGCGCTGCTCACGGTCCTGAATCACCGCGTCGTCGTCCCAGGAACCCTCCCAGAGTTTGTAGAGCACATCAAGGTATTCGTCGGCGATTTCGTAGCGGTGATCGTGGGGCACTTCCTGGTCCAGGCCGAAGTTACGCGCAGCATTGGGCAGGTAGGAGGTAACGATGTTCCAGCCCACCCGGCCCTTGGTCAGGTGATCCAGGGTGCTCATGCGCCGGGCAAAGGCAAACGGCGGCTCGTAGGTGGTGGAAAAAGTCACCCCAAAGCCCAGTTCACGGGTCACCGCCGCCATGGCCGGGATCAGTAACAACGGGTCATTGCTGGGCACCTGCAAGCCTTCGCGCAGGGCGGTTTCCGGGCCGTTGCGAAAGCGGTCGTAGACGCCCACGACATCGGCGAGAAACACACCGTCGAAGGTGCCGTACTCCAGCAGTTGGGCCAGCTCGGTCCAGTAGTCCAGGTCGTTGAAGCGATGACGGTTGTTGTCCGGGTGAACCCACATGCCATGCATGATGTGGCTGACGCAGTTCATTTCGAACAGGTTGACGTGCAGTTGCTTGGGCACAGTGAGATCCTTATACAGCGATACGATTGGCCCACGCCGGCTGCGGCGCAGGAAGCTCGGGCACTGCGTCGAGCAGCGCGCGGGTGTAGGCATGGCGTGGCTGGCGCAGGACCTGGGCAACCGGGCCCTGCTCCACGACGTGGCCACCTTGCAGCACCAGGACCCGGTCGCTGACCTGCTCGATCACCCCCAGGTCATGGGAAATAAACAGACAGGCCAGGCCCAGTTCGGCCTTGAGTTCAGCGAGCAATTGGAGAATCCGCGCCTGCACCGAGACATCCAGTGCTGACACCGGCTCGTCGCAGACCAGTACCCGCGGCTTCATCGCCAATGCCCTGGCAATAGCGATGCGCTGGCGCTGACCACCGGACAATTCCTGCGGCCGCCGGTCCAGGACGCTGACCGGCAGGTGTACCCGCTCCAGCAAGCTGGCAGCCTCGGTGCGTCGCAAGGCACGGGGCACACCGGCCAGCGCCAGGGCTTCACTGAGCACCCGTAGCACGCTGAAGCGCGGGCTGAACGAGGCCTGCGGGTCCTGGAACACCACCTGAATACCTTGCCGGGCCAAGCGCTGTTGCTCAGGCGACAGGCTTGACCAGTCACGACCATCGAGCAGCACCTGGCCGCTGTCAGCCTGTTCCAGGCCGAGCAGGATGCGCCCCAGGGTGCTTTTGCCAGAGCCGGATTCGCCGACCACGCCAAGGGTTTGCCCGCCATACAATTGCAACGAGACGCCGTGCAGCACCGGACGCGGCGCGCCATTAGGGCCGGGGAAACTTTTACGCAGCGCGCAGGCTTCAAGCAGCGGCGTACCGCTCGCAGGCACAGGGTCTTCGACCAACCCCAGAAGCGGCGCGGCCGGGCGCTGGAAATGCACCGCACGGGCGGCCTTGAGCAAGCTTTGCGTGTAAGGGTGGACGGGGTCTTGAAGAATCTGTTCGGCGCAGCCCTGCTCGACCACTACCCCGGCGCGCATCACCGCCACCTGATCGGCCAGCCGCGCCACCACGGCCAAGTCGTGGCTGACCACCAGCAAGCTGTTGTCGCTGCCGCGCAGTTGTTCAAGCAAGCGCAGAATCTGCGCCTGCACCGTCGCGTCCAGCGCGGTGGTCGGCTCGTCGGCAATCAACAAGCGCGGCTGGCAGGCAATGGCCGAGGCGATCAAGGCACGCTGGCGCAGGCCACCGGAAAGCTGCCAGGGGTACTGGCGGGCCCGCACCTCAGGCTCCGGCACGCCCACCTGTTGCAACAGCTCCAGCACCCGCCGCTGTTGCTCGGCATGACTGAGCCGGGTGTGCAGGCGCAGCGGCTCTTGCACCTCAGCCCCGACCCGGCGCAACGGGTCCAGCGAACCCAGCGCGTCCTGCATCACAAAACCGATGGCCGCGCCGCGCAGGCGTTGCCAGTCGCGCTCATCGAAATCGCGCAAATCAATGCCGGCAAACGCCAGGCGCTCGGCGCTGATCCGCGCGCCTGGTCCGCTCAGCCCGACCAAAGTACGGGCGGTGACACTCTTGCCCGAACCGGACTCCCCCACCAACGCCAGGCATTGCCCGGCGTGTAATTGCAGGCTGACACCGCGCACCACCGGTACGCCGCCGAAACTGACCCGCAGGTTGTGGATATCTATTAACGGTGCGTGCTTGTGGATAACGCTCATAAGCCTTTGCCCTCACTGCGCCGCAGCCAGTCACGGCCAATGACGCTGATGGAAATGACACTCAGGGTGATCGCCAGCGCAGGCCAGGCCACCAGCCAGGGTGCGTTGGCCAGAAAGTTGCGACCGATGGCCAGCATGCCGCCCCATTCGGCGGCCGGTGGCGGTGCGCCAAAGCCGAGAAAGCTCAATGCCGCACCCGCCGTGATTGCGCCGCCCAAGCCGATGGTGGCCATGATCAGCACCGGCGCGATGGCGTTGGGCAGCACATGGGTGCAGACCACCGCCAGCGGGCGCCGGCCCAAGGTGACGGCCGCCTCGACGAAACTGGCGTTGCGGATGCTCAAGGTCTGCGCCCGTACCAGCCGGGCATAACGCGGCACCGCAGCGATGCCCACGGCCAGAATCAGGTTGCTGGTGCCTTGACCAAACAGCGTGATGATCACCAGTGCCAGCAGCAGGTCCGGGAACGCCAACAGCACGTCCACCCCGCGCATCAACAGGTTGTCCAGCCAGGCCGGTGCCAGGCCGGCGAGCAATCCCAGCAAGGTGCCGGCGCCCAGCCCGACCAGGGTCGCCGCCAGTCCAATGAACAGCGACGGTCTGGCGCCATGGATAATCCGGCTGAGCACGTCGCGGCCATTTTCATCACTGCCCAGCCAGAACAGCGCATCCGGCGCCTGATACGCCCGCCGCGCATCAGCGGCCAACGGGTCAAACGGTGCCAGCCAATCTGGCACCAGCACCGCCAGCATCAACACAGCAAGCACCGCCCAGGCCAGCCACAGCCCCGGCCGGCTGACAGGCCAGCGCCAGGCCGGACGGGATTGGCCGGCGCGCATCAAGGTCAATACCGCATCAGGAGCATTGCTGGTCATACGGGCCTCTTCGCGAGCAGCGCTCGCGCCCACAAGTGGTGTGTTTACAAGCCGATCAGGGCGCCGGGTTAGGGATGCGCTGGTGCAGGGCCTGGATCTCTCCGAGCACGGCATCGTCCAGGGTCAGCTCCAGCGCACCGAGGTTGTCTTGCAATTGCTCAAGGGTGGTCTGCCCGGTGATGGCGCTGGCGACAAAAGGCTGGGCAATGACGAACGCCAGCGCCAGTTGAGCCGGGGTAACACCATGGCGCTGGGCGATCTCGACATAGCCACTGATGGCCTCGTTGGCCGACGGGCTGTCGTAGCGGTTGAAGGTGCGATACACCGACGACAGCCGCGCGCCTTCAGGGCGGGCGCCATTGAGGTATTTGCCGGTCAGGGCACCGAAAGCCAGCGGCGAATACGCCAGCAGGCTGATGCCATCACGGTGGCTGAACTCCGACAGGCCGTTCTCGTACAGGCGGTTGAGCAGGCTGTAGGGGTTCTGGATGCTGGCGATGCGGGCCAGGCCGCGATCCTCGCTCTGGCGCAGAAAACGCGCCACGCCCCAGGGTGTTTCGTTGGACACACCAATGTGGCGGATCTTGCCGGCTTTGACCTGCTCATCGAGCACTTGCAGGCTTTCTTCAATCGCGGCGGTGTGCGGATGGTCAGCCACGTAGGGGTATTCGCGAATGCCAAAAAAGTTGGTGGTGCGGTCCGGCCAGTGCAGTTGGTACAGGTCCAGGTAATCGGTTTGCAGGCGCTTGAGGCTGGCATCCAGCGCGGCGACGATATTGTGCCGGTCGTGATGCGACAGGCCATCGCGAATATGGCTCTGAGCATTGGAGTCGCGGGCAGGGCCGGCGATCTTGCTGGCCAGGATCACCTGCTCACGCTTGCCGCTGGCGGCCAGCCAGTTGCCGATGTAGCGCTCGGTGGTGGTCCAGGTCTCGGCACGGGTTGGGGTCGGATACATCTCGGCCGTATCGATCAGATTGATCCCATGAGCCAGGGCGGCGTCCAGTTGGCGGTGGGCATCTTCTTCGCTGTTCTGGTGCCCCCAGGTCATGGTGCCCAGACTGAGGACGCTGACTTGCAGGTCGGTATGACCCAAACGACGGTATTGCATGCTTAGCTCCTTAATAACCGGACGCGGCTTGTGCGCGGGCGGTGGTGAACTGGTTTTCGGCCACCGGCAGGCCAAGGTGGTCACGCAGGGTGCGGCCCTGATACTCACGGCGGAACACGCCGCGCTGCTGAAGCAAAGGCACGACCTGTTCGACAAAAATCTCAACGCCGGAGGGGAACATGTCCGGCATGATGTTGAAGCCATCCCCGGCGCCCGCCAGAAACCATTGCTCCAGGGTGTCGGCGACCTGTTCGGGAGTGCCGACCAGCAGCCGGTGGCCGACCAGAATGCGCCGCGACAATTGGCGGATGCTCAGGTTCTCGCGGCGCGCCAGATTGAGCTGGGCCTCAAGAAATCCTTGTGAGCCACGTTCAAACTCCGCCACCGCGCCAATCCGTGCCCACGGCAACGGGGCGTCAGGGTCCAGCTCTTCGGCGGCGATACCGATGCGGCCGGCCACCTGTTGCAGCAACCCGTGTTCGCCGTGCCAGGCATTGAGCCGGTCGAAGCGCGCATGGGCCTCGGCCTCGGTGCTGCCGATCACGGTCGACAGGCCCGGCATGATCTTCAGGTGCTCAGGGTTACGCCCCCACGCCCTGGCCCGGCCTTTCATCTCACGGTAAAAGGCCTGGCCATCGGGCAGCGTGGTCTGGGTAGTGAAAATCGCATCGGCGTAGCGCGAGCCCAGCGCCTTGCCGCCTTCAGAGGAGCCAGCCTGGACCAGCACCGGTCGGCCCTGGGGCGAGCGCGGCAGGTTGAGCGGACCTTTGACCGAAAAATGCCGGCCCTTGAAGTCCAGGGTATGCACCTTGGCCGGGTCGGCGAAGCGGCCGCTCTGGCGGTCACCGATCAGTGCGTCGTCTTCCCAGCTGTCCCAGAGCTTGAGGGTTACATCGAGAAACTCCTCGGCACGACCATACCGGTCGACATGCAACGGTGCGCCGGCCAGGCCGAAGTTCTGCGCGGCTGCATCGGCGGCATTGGTGACCACGTTCCAGGCCGCCCGGCCAGCGCTGATGTAGTCCAGTGAGGCAATGCGCCGGGCCAGGTTGAACGGCTCGTTGTAAGTGGACGAGGCCGTGGCAATCACTCCGATGCGTTCGGTGGCTGCCGCCACGGCGGTGAGCAGAATGGTCGGTTCCAGGCGTGCACCGGGCTGGGTCGCGACATCACCGCCCAGCGCCGGGCCGTCGGCCAGAAAGATGGCGTCCAGGCAACCGCGCTCGGAAATCCGCGCAATATTGCGGTAGTAATCGACGTCCAGATACGCGTCTACCGGCGCATCGCCTTCACGCCAGGCAGCGGCATGGGCGCCGAAACCGAGGATATTCATGCCCAGGCTCATCTGGGTTTGTGGCTTGTTCATAGATTCTCCTTACACCGCGCTGGCTTCATCGCCGCTGCCTTGTCCTTCGCAGGCCTGCGCATGCAAGGCGCGCCAGGCCGCGTTGGGGGTGATGCCGTTGAGGTAGTAGTTGCCCAGCGCCTGTTCGCGGTAGATGGCCGGGTTGTGCGAAGCCAGGGTCCGGGCGTTGCGCCAGTGCCGATCAAAACGCCGCTCGGTGCTGGTGGCCGAGGCGCCGCCGACTTCAAACAGCAAGGTGGTGGCCTCCAGCACCTGGGGCAAAACGATCTGCTGGGCCTGGAAGGTGTGGATTTCCACGTCGGTGTAATGCGCCTCGCTGGCCTGCCCGGCTTGCTCGGCCTCGTACACCGCTTGCAGGCTGTGGCCCACCGCGCGCACTTGAGCATCGGCGGCAAATGCCAGGCTCGACAGGCGGCCGATGACCCGCTGCACCAGCGGGTCATTGGCTGGCGTGGAAGTGCCAGGAATACCAAAGCCGCGAGTCCGGCCCTGAACGAAGCTCACCGCGTCGTTGAGCACCGCCCGGGCGATACCGGCCAGGGTCGCCAGATGCACGGCCTGGTAGAAGGCACTGAGGTAAGACTCGGCGCGCAGCTCGCCTTTTTTGAAGCGCCGCAGAATGTGCTCGGCGGGCACCTTCACCGCCTCGAAACGGGTGGTACCGCTGCCGGTCAGGCGCTGGCCGAAACCGTCCCAGTCATCCACCACCTCGACGCCGGGTGCGGTCACCGGCACCGCCAGGCTGACAAAGTCGTCGCCGTCATTGGCCACCGCCGCCACCCAGTCGGCGTACAGGGTGCCGGTGCAGTAATACTTCTGGCCGTTGAGCAGGCCACCGCAGGCGTCCACCGAGGTCAACTGCACGGTGTTGCCCGTACTGTCGGTGCGCTCGGCCATGGCCGCGCCCCACAGATCACCCTTGGCCACTTTGGCAAACCAGTAGTCCTGCGAAGCGCTGTCGCGCGACGACAAGCGCCCTTCGACGAAACCGAAATGGGCACGCAGAATTTGCGGCAGGTTCGAGTCGGCGGCGCCCAATTGGCTCAGCAAGCGCAGCAGTTGCGGCAGGCTGATGCCCAGGCCGCCCTGCTCGCGCGGCACGCGCAGGGCGCCAAAGCCGGCCTCGCGCAACCACTGCACCGGCTCATGGGCCAGCAAGCGCTGTTGTTCGCGCTCGACGGCACCGGCCGCAATACGCGCGAACACCTCGGCAAACCGCGCATCGAGCTCGGCATCCGGTTCGGCCTCGTAGCCCGGTGATTGAAGATTCTGGCTCATGACAGCTCCTTGCAATGAATGATTCAGGCCCTGCTGCTGCGCGGGTCGATGAACTGGTTCAACACGTCCACCAGCAGGTTCACCAGTACGTAAATGGCCGCCGCCAGCAGGGTCACGCCCAGCACCAGCGGCACGTCCTTGTTGGAGGTGGCATTGAGCATCAGGCGGCCGATGCCCTGGCGCCCGAACAGCAGTTCCACCACCACCGCGCCGCCCAACAGGCTGGCAAACACATAACCGGACAGGGTCACCAGCGGCACCAAGGCATGACGCAGGGCGTGGCGCAGGCGCACCGCCGTGTCGCTCATGCCGCGGGCGCGGGCCTGGCTGATAAAGGGCTGCTCCAGCACGTCTTCCAGCGAATGGCGCAGCACTTGGGCCAGCACCGCCATCACCGGCAGGGCCAGCGCGACGGTCGGCAATACCAGCGACTGCCAGCCTTGCGAGCCGGACGGCGGCAACAGGCGCAGCTCGAAGGCAAACACCCACAGCAGCACCAGCCCTGAGACCAGCGACGGGGTCGACGACAGCACCAGCTCGGTGCCGGAAGCCAGCGCACGCAGACGCCGGCCGCGCCCGGCGGTCAGCAGCGCCGAGGCCAGCGCCAGCAGCACCGCCAGTAACCCGGCGCAGGCCGCCAGTTGCAGGGTGGCGCCCAACTGTTCGCTGATCGCCTGGCTGACCGGAATCTGCAGACGGTACGATTCGCCCAGATCACCCTGGGCCAGGCGTCCCAGGTAGTGGCCGTACTGCACCCATACCGGTTGGTCCAGCCCATATTCAGCACGCACCTGGGCCAGCAGTTCGGGCGTCGGCAAAGACTGCGTATCGCCAAGAATGGCCAGTGCGGTATCGCCGCCACTGAAGGTCACCGCCAGAAAGGTCAGGCTGGCCGCAGCCCACAGAACCAACAGCCCGTCACGCAGACGGCGCAGGGTGAACGGCAGCAGCTTCATGGCGACTCCGGTTCCAGCCATAAGCTGGTAAACAGTGGAACGTTATGCGAGCCGTCGAACAGCACGCCTTTGACTGACTTGCGATAAGCCACCAGCATCTGGCTTTCCACCGATGGCACCGCCGGTACGGTTTCACCCAGGCGTTGCTGGGCCTGCCGGTAGAGTTCGCGGCGTTGGGCCGGGGCGGTGCTGCGCCGGGCCTCGCTCAGCAGCCGGTCGAGCAACGGGTCGCTGAAATGGCCAACGTTCTGGCCAATCAGCCGGGCGCTGGGAATGGCCTGGCTGTGATAGAGGATGAACAACCCGTCGGGGGTATTGGTGTGCCAGTAACCGCCACCAATGGCATCGAACTGCCCGGCGTAACGGCGCTCGGAGACGCGGGTCACCGGCAGCAGTTCGATTTGCAGGTCGAAGCCGACCTTCTTCAGATCGGCCTGCACCGCCACCGAGACATTGGCCGGAAACGCCGGGTTGTCATAGGTGAGCATCGTCGCGCCAAGGCGCTGGCCGGCGCGGGTGCGGTAGCCTTGGGCATCGCGCCCGGTCCAGCCGGCTTCATCCAGCAGCCGGTTGGCCAGGGCCACATCGTAGTCCAGCGCATGCTGGGCAACCGGGTCGTAGTCACGGGTGTTGACCGCCAGCAAATCGCCCTTGGCCAGGAACTCGCCGAAGCCGCTGATCCACGCCAGACCGTCACGGTCGATGGCCCGCGCCACCGCCTGGCGTACACGCACATCGTCAAACGGGACGCGCTGCACATTGAAGGTCATGCTGCGGCTCGGGTTGCCCTTGCGAATGCGGCTGCGCAGCACCAGTTGCGGATTACTGCGAATCGCAGCCGCGTTCTGCGGCGGCGCATCCAACGCCAGGTCACTGCGCGCCGACTCCAGGGAGGTGTAGCGAATCATCGCTTCGGGCACATAACTCAGTTCAATGCGCTCCAGGTAGGCTTCGCCCTGATGCGCGATGGCCGGCGGCGCCCACTGGTAACCGGCACGCCGCACGAAGCTGGCACCCTGGTCGCGCACATAGCTGTCGAGCACAAACGGCCCGCTGCCGATGGGCCCGCTGGCGATGCTGCGCGGTGCTTCACGGATCTGCCGCGGCGAGATCATGCCCAGCCAGGCTTGCGACAGCACATCCAGAAACGGCGCATAGGGTTCGCGCAGGGTGGCCTCAAAGGTGTAGTCATCCACCACCCGGCCACTGAGGTAGGGCGCGATGTAAGCGGCCGCCAGCGGCGACCTGGTCGCCGGGTCGCGCATGTGTTCAAGGTTAAGCCGCACCGTTTCAGCGTTGAAGCGCTCGCCATCGCTGAAGGTCACGTCGTCACGCAGGTGGAAGGTGTAGGTCTTGCCGTCGGGGCTGATGTCCCAGCTTTTCGCCAGCCAGGGCGTGAGCGTGCCGTCGCCGGTTTGATAGACCAGGCAGTCGAACAGGATGCGTCCCATCCACTGCATATTGCCGTGCGACAGCCCGTGAATGTCGAAGCTGCCGGCATCGGTGGCCGCCGAGACTCGCAAGGTGCCGCCGCGCCGGCCTGGTTGCTGCTCGACAAAATCACTCGCCGGGTAACGCAGCACGCCGTCTTCACCCAGCCGTGTTTCGTCGGCCAGCGCCGAGCTGGCGGAAGCATTGCCTGATGAAGAGCCTGGCGGCGTGGCCGGCGAGCAACCGGGCAGCGCCAGCATCAGCAGCGGCAGGCACAGCGGGGCCAGGCAATGCCGGGCTTGCCGTAACAACATGCTCATCAGCGCAGGCGCCGGGGTATTGGTCTGTTCATGCCCTTGGTATTGCAGTGCTTGTGCCAGTCTCGGCCAATACCGCTTCAGGCCAGGATTCGCCGGGCCTGGAGCGGTTTTGCGGATCAGCACAGACCTGCGTGTAACCCGCTCTGGAAACGACAAAGTGTCGGGGCACTGTTGCCAGGCCAACAGCGGCTGCGGCTTCAAAAGCGAAACGCCACACCGGTGGTCACCGAAAAGGCGTCACCGGGATAGAAGTTTGCCGAGTCACGGCCATTGGCGTTGTAAGCCGTGTTGGCGGCCGTGGCATAGCGCTCGTCGGTGATGTTGCGCAGGTCGGCAAACACCTCCCACTTTTTGCTCGGCGCCTGGTAACCGACCTTGGCACCCCAGAGTACATAGGACGGTGCCTGCCAACTGTTGGCGTAGTCGATGTAGTAACTCGACGCTGCCCGCAGGTTGAGCGAGGCATAAAAACCACTCTGTTGCCGATACGCCAATTCAGCCTGATACACCTGGCGCGGCAGGCTCGGCAGTTCGTTGTCGCCAAAGGTGCTGTCGTTGCGATAGTGGAAATCGTTGAGGGTGTAAGCCTGACGCAGGTCCAGCGTGTCGCCATTGGCGCCGCTCCACAACAGGGTGTTAAGCCCGGCCTCGATGCCTTGGTGAATGGTCGAGCTGGCGTTGGAGGTGCCGGTCAGCTGGTCTTGAGTCGCAGTGGCCTGGCGGGTCACCACGGTCAGCAGTTCATCCTGCACCCAGGAGCGGTACAAGGTCAGGCTGCCGTCGAAGATGCCGTGGCTGCCACGAATCCCCACCTCGAAGGTATTGGCTTTTTGTGGCCGCACATCCGACAGCCACGGGTTGCCGGTACTGCCCAATTGCCAGGTTACCGGCGGGTCGATACTGCGGCTGACATTACTGAACAGCTGAAGGTCAGGGTTCAACTGGTAGCGCACGCCGATGCGTGGCGCCAGGTAGTTCTCGCTGTACTCAACCGAGCTGGGGAAGGCTGAGGTGTTGACGCCTGTGGTGTACTCGATCTCGGCCTTGCGCTTGATGTTGATCGCCGACAGGCCGGTAGACAGCCAGAGCCTGTCGGCCAGTTGCAGCTCGTTACCGAAGGTCAGCACGGTGTCGCGCGAGCCGGTGTAGTTGGTTTCCTGCTGTTTGATGCCGGTGGCAGCGCTGTGGGATTTCACGTCGGCCAGGTAGGCCCGGGTGTTGCTGAAAATGATGCTGCTGTCGCTGGGCAGGCCGAAGAAACTGTCGCCGGTACGCAGATAGCGCAGGGTCAGGTTGATGTCTTTGGAGCGCCAGTCCTGGGGCGCTACCGCGTAGCGCCAGCCGTTGAGCAGCGGGTAGTTGTTGTAGGCCGCACCGACTTCGAGCCTGGCACCGTCATCGAAGGTCCAGGTGGTCTTGTTGCCGATAAAAGTGGTGCCGTCCTTGCGCCGCCCGGTGGGCAGCAGATTGCTGCGCGGGTCGTGCTTGAGCTGCTGGCGGGTCAGGGTGTTGCCGTTGACCAGTTCTTCTTCACGGTATTTGACGAAGAAGCGGGTTTGCAGCTTGGGGCTGAACACATGGCCAAAGTTGGCGGCCAGACTCTGGCCTTCATTGGCCGCATGATCCTGATAGCCGTCGCGCTCGTTGTGGGTCAGGTTGATGTAGTAGTCGCTGTCGCCCACCACCCCTCCGGTGCTCAACTGCTGTTTACGGTAGCCGTAGCTGCCGATTTCAAAACGCGCGTAGTGACCGGGGTCGGTACGCCCGGTCTTGCTGACGAAATTGATCGCCCCGCCGAGCGACAGCGCCGCGTACTCGGCAGCGTTGGCGCCGTACAGCACTTCGGTGTGGTCAACGGCCTGCAGATCGAGAAAGTCCTCTTGAGTGCCGCCGGGGCCGGTGATCGGCAAGCCGTCGAAGAGGAATTTGGTGCCCAGCACATAGCCTTGATAGAAGGTGTTCAGGCCCGAGCCGCGAATCGAAATCTTGTTGGCTCCGGTGCCGCTGGTGGCCTGGGCGAAGACCCCAGGCTGCAGGGCCAGCACGTCTTCGGCATTGGAGGCCCTGCCCTGCTCGACCTGGCGGTTATCGACCACGGCGGTATTGCCGGCCACCTTCTGCAAGCGCTTGCGCTCTTTGTGCACGTCACTGACCGCAGCCCCGGTCACCGTGACCCTCTCCAGCGTGGTTTGCGAATCGCCCGCCGCCTGCGCAAAAGGCACCAGCAACGCCGTCAGGATCGGCAGGCTGGCAGCACTGGCCAACACCGGCAAGTAACGCCCATAGTTGTGTTGCTTAAGCATATTAACGACGCCCCAAGTTAGAATTTCGCTGGCCCGGAAGCCGGGCACGATTAAAGGTTCTTAAAAGAGGCATTGCACTTGTCGTGCCAGCACCCAACAAGGTGTTATTCAGCACCCACAGACTTTTCTTAAGTAACAAGCCCGTACAATCTGTTTATTCACTGTTGGCAGGCAAACAATAAACCGCGCACAACAGTCAAATCCCGAAGGCAATAGCCGGGCTGTGCAAACCTCAACAAACACAAAGCCAAGCCGCTAATAACCATCGGTTACCGGCTTATTACCCGCACTGACCGCCACCACACAGTCATTCCACAAAGTTTCCTGTTTTCGCTCAGCTCATTATTAAGCAGCACTGTAAAACCCGCTATTTGCCGTTCTTTTAATACTGGCATAGAACCTGCTCTGCACTCTTTCCAGTGGCCTGACTATGCGCATAGAACGCCGAAGACAATGACCCATGGACGTCAGGAAACATCGCAATGTATTTAACAAAGAAAGATCACTTACAGGGAGCCTCTAAAAACGTCGGCGAGGAAGCCAGCGCAAGGCAAAAACAGGCGAGGAAGCGGAGTTTACAGGTTGTAAATGAGCATTCTGAGCCTGTTTTTAACGCAGCGATGGCGACGCAGGTAGTTTTTAGAGGTTCCCTACAGGCAGCTATTGGCCGGGCCACTTTATTGATAGGCGCGCTGGGTTGCAGCATCGCCATGGCCGACGACAGTCCGCGTCGGCTCGAAACGGTCACCGTACAGGGCGAGCGGCAGAGCGCTGCTGAACAGGCCAGGAGCCAGTTGGCCGAGGTGCCGGGCGGCACCAGTGTGGTGGACAGTGAAGAGTTGGGCAAAGGCCGTACCGCCAACCTGCAAGACACCCTGGGTTACCAGCCCGGCGTGTTCGTGCAATCAACCGGCGGTAACGATGCGGCGAAGATTTCGATTCGCGGCTCTGGCGCCAACACCTCGCCGGGTTACTTTCGCGAAGGCATCAAATTTCTGTTCGACGGTTTGTCGCTGACCGGGCCTGGCGGCACCCCCTATGAGTTTCTGAACGCCTCCGGGGTCGACTACACCGAGATTCTGCGCGGCGCCAATGCCTTCCAGTACGGCGCGTTGACCCTGGGCGGGGCGGTAAATTTCGTCAACCACACAGGCTACAGTGCGCCTGGCCTGCGCTTGCGTGCCGAGGCCGGCAGCTATGGCTACCAGAAGCAGGCGGTCAGCATCGGCGGCGTCGAGGGGGCGCTGGATTACTACCTCAACGTCGACAATTATCGCAATGAGGGCTATCGCGACTACAGCCTGTCGAAAAGCTCAGGCGTGGTGGCCAACGCCGGTTATCGCTTCAGCCCGCAACTGGAAACCCGCGTACTGCTGCGCTACCGCGACGAATTCCACAACGACCCCAGCGCCACCACCCTTACAGCGATCAAAGACAACGCCCGCCGCGCCAGTGCCACCGCCCGCTCCAGCGGTGCCGGGGCCAGGCGCCCCGGGAGTATCTGGCTGGGCAGCAAGACCACCTACACCTTCGATGACGATTCACGGCTGTCGCTGGGCCTGGCCTACCACGACTACCGGCACACCAATAACCCCAACAGCCCGAGCAACCCGAGCTATTGGGACTGGCACGACCTGAACCTGGCACTGGGTTATGAGCGCTTCGACCAGGTGTTCGGCCGTGAGAGCCGCAGCAGTATTGCCTTCACCTCGACCCAGCATTTGCGCGGCGGGGTCAACTCGGCAACCGCTGGCAAATCCACGCTCAAGCGGGTGAATTACGAGGACTCGTTCGACCGGGTGTTTTCCCTGGGCAATGACCTGAGCCTGACCGACCGGTTGTGGCTGACCAGTGGCGTGTCGTTCATCAATGTCCGGCGCAAGACCGACATCGAGCAGGCGGTCAATGCCAACACCACCAGCTTTCCCACTTACGAGGATTACAACAATTGGAGCATCGCCCCGCGCATCGGCTTGCGTTACGAGTTCACCCCGCAGTTGCAGGCGTTCGTCAACTTCAGCCGCTCCATCGACCCGCCGGCGTCCTGGGAATACTCAGGTTCCGGCCCGACCACGCCTTACATCAGGCCGCTGGTCGAGCAGAAAGCCAACACCCTGGAGTTCGGCATCAAGGGCACAGCGGGGATCTTCGACGGCAGCCTGGCCCTGTACCGCTCGTGGATTCATGACGAACTGCTCAATGTGCAACTGATCGCCGCCACCGCCAGCTCGGCGGCGGTCACCGGCGCTTTCAACGCCTCGCCGACCATCCACCAGGGGGTGGAAGCCGGGTTGACCACCCGCCTTTGGGAAAATCCGCAAGGCGACCGGTTGAACTGGCGTCAGGTGTACACCTGGAACGACTTCTACTACCGCAACGATGACACCTTCGGCAGCAACCAGTTGCCGGGCCTGCCAGAACACGTCTATCAGTCAGAGTTGCAGTACCAGCATCACAGCGGCTTCTACACCGGCGTCAATGTGCAGTCGGCGGCGCGTACCGCAGTGGACTACGCCAATACCTTTTATGCGCCCTCTTACACAATCTGGGGTGCCAACGTTGGTTTCGCCGCCCCCAAGGGCGACTGGAAAGTCTCGCTGGACCTGAAGAACCTCGCCAACAAGGCCCACGTAACCGCAGTGACCCCGCAATACAACGTGGCAGGCAACGACACCGCAGCGCTGTGGCCCGGAGACGGCATCGGCGCTTATGTGGCGGTGGAACTGCGGTATTGAAAAAAGCCCTGGGCTGGGCTATTCAGGCAGTTCAATGCGTCCTGAGCCTGGAGTGATGGCCAATGAAGTGGCTGCGTTTGCTGTGTGTTGTAGCGCTGGGCGCGGGCCTGTCCGGTTGCCTGAATGGCGCCGCTATCGAGCTGCCATGGCAGCCGCTGGAGCCATACCGGGCGGGCTATCGCGACGGCTGCGCAGACAAGCTCAAGCAAGACTATGACCGCAACCGGAAAGTACCCGCCACCGACGAGGCTGAGTACCTGCGCGGGTTGTCTGACGGTTTTGCGCTGTGTGATGCAGAGCGGGCGCGCCGCATCCCCAGCGGCAGCTATGCGCCGCCGCCCGCTTTCCCGGACGACGATAAGGACGCAGCGCTCAAGACCAAGGACTGCCGGGAAAAGCGCCGGTTGTGCTACCCCGAAGTGCGCAACAACTGACGCCGACCGTGCGGCTTACTCCTGGCCAAATACCGGATCGCCCAGGTTGAGCATCAACCGGTTGGCCCAGGCAAAGATCGCCACCGCCTGGATCAAGTCCAGAATCTCGCCATCCTCAAGCCCGGCTTCACGCAGCGGCAGGAGGTGCTCCGGGCCGGTGGCGCCGGGGTCGAGGGTCAGGTCGATGGAGAAACGGATGATCGCTTGCTCGCGCTCATTGCCGCCTGCGGTTTGCGGGTCGGCGAAGATTTCGGCGATCACTTCATTGCGTTTGGCCAGTTGTTCGAAACGCTGGGCATGCACCGAGGCGCAGTACACGCAGTGGTTGACCCGTGACACGACGGTGCTGGCCAGTTCGCGTTCGGCACGCGGCAGGCCGCCGGGGGCGTACATGATGGCGTTGAACACCAGCGAACGCTGGCGCAGCACTTCGGGCTGGTGGATCAGGGTCAGGTAATACTCACTGGTCAGCGCCTTGGGATGGCTTTCCTTGAGCACTTCCAGTTGCTCGGGGTTGGCCTGCTCCGGGGTGACGATCGGCAACCAGGATTTCCAGCCCAGGGTTTCATTGGTGAAGCCGTTGTGACGAATGATCTGGCTCATTGCGCAGCTCCCAACGCTTGCAGGGCGGCAAGACCGGCGGTCAGGCGTACCTGGTAAGAGATAAAGGCGATCAGTTGCGCCAGGGTCACGACGTCGAGCGGGCTGAGGCCGGCTTCACGCAATGCCTCCAGGGCTGCGCGGTCGCCTTCTTTCGGCGCGACAATCAGGGTGCGGGTGTAGCCCAGAACCTGGCGCAGTGGCGCGTCATTGATAGCGCTCAGGTCGTCTTGCTCGACGGCATTGATTACAGCCGTGGCGCTGTTGAGCTCGACCAAGCGTTCACGGTAGTAGGCAACCAGCGCGGTCTGGCGGCTCAATGCGCTGCCATAGAGCGCCACCAGCAGGCGGGTTTCGACACTCAGGCTGCCGGCCAGCTCGGCGGCGAACAGGGCGTCGTGGCTGGCCTGAGTGGCCAGGGTGACTTTGCTGCGCGCCTGGCGAATCTCGCGCAGCGGGCTGTGTTCGCTCAGCACCAGGCTGTCGATCAGATCTGTAGCAGTGGCACTCATGGGTGTTTCTCCAGACTTGCCTGGCGCGCGGCCACGGCGTCTTGCAGGAATTGACGCACGCCCTGCCACGATTGCTCGTTGGCCTCGGCGTTGGCGGCGGGATTGCCGTCATTGCTCCAGGTGGACGGAATGTACGGCAGCAGGATGCTGTGCCCGGCCTGCGGGAAATCCAGATGCTGCACCGGCCAGCCGTGGTGGTGCTGCTCCAGGCGTTCACTGACCATGCGCGAGAACAAATCCGACGGCCAGGCCGCGTCATCACCGGCCGAAAGCAGGATCACCGGACCTTTGATGTTCTCCACCTTGATACGCGCCCGCTCGACCGCCTCAGGGTCATCCAGGGCGGTGCGCATCGATACGGCGTTTCGCTGGCCGGCATCGCGGGCCTGCCAGTTGGCGGTGCGGTTGTCATTCCACAGGTGCACCAGCGGTTTGCCCTGATACAACCAGGCCGGGCCATCACGGCCCACGGCAGGGTCGGCGGCGGCCTGACCGCCATGCACCAGCGCGCTGGGCACGTAGCCGATCACCGCCGAGACCTTGTCCGGGAACAGGCTGCCGAGCAGCAGCACCAGTTCACCACCGCGCGACTGGCCGCTCAAGGCGACGAAGTCATGGGCCGGTTTGACCTCACTGCGCAGCCAGTCCAGGCCACGCTCGAAGTATTCCAGCGGGGTGTTGGAGATGTAGCCCGACAGCCCCGGCGCCTTGAAGTAACCCAGGGCCAACGCGGCGTAGCCACGCGAGGCATACAGCGCCGCGCGGGGTTCGTTGATGCCGCCGCCTGAGCCGTTGAGCACGATCACCGCCGGGTGCGGCCCGGCTCCGGCCGGCAGGAACAGGGTGCCGACCAGCCCCTCTTCACGCACCTCGCGCCGGGTCACCCCGGCAGCCGCCAGATACTGGGTCAGGGTCGCAGATGCCTCGCTGCCCTCAATGCTGATGCGGGTCTGCAAGGGTTGCAGCAAGTCGTCCGGGAACACCGCGCCAGTGGCCGGCTGACTTTCGGGTTGCTGGCTCCAGAGCAGGCCCAGCGGGCTGATGCCCTGATAATCGCCAGCCACCGGCGCATCACGTTGCAGGTCTACCGTGCCTTGGGCATCGGCGACAAAGCTGGCCTGGCTGACCCAGTCCACGCCCTTGCCACGTCGGGTGCGGGCGGTCAGGGTGACAGTCTGCCCCGCTGCCAGACCTGCGACACGGATGTGCCGCAGCTCGTCGAGCAGGCCAGTAGCCGGAGTGACAGTCAGTTGGCCCATCACTTTCCCCCGCTTGGTTTCTCTTCAGTCACCATCAGTGCGGTGGTGCGGTCGCTGACCCAAGGCACCACCTTCAGGCCGTCACGGGCCGCCCAGATGTTCTGGTAGTGGAACAGCGGCAGGATGCCGACGTCGTCGCTGACGCGCTTGACCGAGTCACGCAGGATCGCGGCGCGTTTGGCTTCGTCGAACTCGACAGTGGCCTTGTCCAGGTCCGCATCGACCTGCGGGTTGCTGTAGCGGCCCCAGTTGGACATGCCCAGGCCTTTGCTTGCATCGGCAGTGGCGAGAATGTTGGTCAGGCCGTAGCTGGCTTCGCCGGTGCCGTTGCCCCAGGCAATCACGCTGACGGCGAACTCGTTCTTGTTGGCGCGGCTGGAGTACACCGACCATGGCACCACCTGCAGATCAACCTTGACGCCGATCCGCGCCCAGAACTGCGCCACCGCCTGCATCGATTCCGGCGCCAGCGGGTAACGGTCGCCCGGCACGTGCACGGTCAGTTGAAAGCCTTCCGGGTAACCGGCCTCACTCAAAAGCTCCTTGGCTTTTTTGGCATCGAAGGGGATGTCCTTGACCTCGGGGTTATAGCCGAAGGTATTGGCCGGCATCCACTGGTTGGCCTCGGTGACGGTGTTTTGCAGGATGCGCTCGACGATGGCCTTGCGGTTGATCGCCAGCGACAGCGCCTGACGCACTTTCACGTCACGCAGCGGGTTGTGTGCCAGCGGCTTGCCGCTGTTGTCACGGATGAACTCGTTAGGGCCTTCACGAAAGCTCGGCTGGACGATCAGCGCACGCAGGCCAGGGTAGGCAAATACCTTTACGCCGCTGGTCTTGTTGAGCTTTTGCACGTCGCTGGGCGAAACCTTGTCGATCACGTCCACATCGCCGGCCAGCAGTGCGGCGGTACGCCCGGCCGGGTTGGGAATGTAGCGGTAATCGACCTTGGCCCAGGCCGGTTTCGGCCCCCAATAATTGTCGTTACGCTCGAACAGTGCGCGGTCGCCCTGGCTGTAGGACACCAGCTTGTACTGGCCGGTGCCGATGGCGGCCTTGCCGCTGCCGTAGTCTTCACTGTTGGCGGTGGCGCCGACGTGGCGGCTGACCAGGTAGGTGGCGTCGACGTTAGCCACCAGAATCGGGTTCGGGACGTTGGTCTTGATCTCGACGGTATGGGCATCCAGAGCCTTGACCGAGGCCACCGTGCGCAGGCCCGCCGCGTAGGACGCCACGCTGCCCGGCACATTGCGCGCCCGCTCGATGGAGAACACCACGTCGTCAGCGGTGAACGGCTTGCCGTCCTGCCACTTGACGTCGTCACGCAGGTGGAACACCCAGGTCAGGTTGTCTTTGGCTTCCCAGCTTTTCGCCAGGCCCGGATGATTGCCGTCGTCGCGGCGTTCGAGCAGCGACTCGTAGGTGTGCAGGGCGATGGAGCGGTCGCCGGCATGGTTGTTCAGTTGCGGGTCCAGCGACGACACCGGGTCGGCGTAGGCGATGCGCAGGGTCTTGTCGGCGTCGGCGGCCAGCGCGTGGTTGGCGCTTAGCAGGGCCAGGGTCAGCGCGCTTGTCAGTAAGGGTTTCAAATGGCGTTCCTCGTTCATACGGGGTGATTGAGATGGCAAGCGCTGAAGTGCCCCGGCGCCACCTGTTGCAACGGTGGCGCCTGCTCGCGGCAGCGGGCGCTGGCATACGGACAACGGGGGTGAAAATGACAGCCCGAAGGGGGGGCCAGCGGGCTGGGCATCTCACCTTCAATGGGCGCGTACTGGCTGCGGCGCAGTTCAAAGCGCGGAATCTGCGCCAGCAAGGCCTGGGTGTAGGGGTGGTTGGGCCGGGCGAACAGGTCGTCCACCGACGCCTGTTCCACTACACGACCGAGGTACATGACCACCACCCGGTCGCACAGGTGCTCGACCACGCCAAGATCGTGACTGATGAACAGGTAGGTCAGGCCCAGTTGCTCGCGCAGGTCCATGAACAGATTGAGAATCTGCGCCTGGATCGAGACGTCCAGCGCCGCCACCGACTCATCACAGACCAGCACATCAGGCTGCACTGCCAGGGCGCGGGCAATGCCGATGCGCTGGCGCTGACCGCCGCTGAACTGGTGCGGGTAGCGCAGCCGCAGAGCCGGGTCGAGGCCGGCGCGCTGCAACTGGGTGCTGACGTAATCATCAAAGCCGGCGCGGTCAGTCAGGCCTTGCAGGCGCGCGCCTTCACCGACAATGCGGTCGATGCGCAGGCGCGGGTTAAGGCTTGAGTACGGGTCCTGAAAAATCATCTGCACCTTGAGCCGCGCCGCCTGACGTTGCGCACTCGGCAGCTCGTCCAGCACCTGGCCATCCAGGCGCACCTGGCCACGGGTCGCAGAGTTGAGACCGGCGGCGATCCGGCCGAGGGTGGACTTGCCACAGCCGGACTCACCGACCAGGCCGACCACCTCGCCACGGCGGATGCTCAGGTCAACGCTGTCCACCGCACGGGTCAGCGCCGCTGGCCGGACCAGCCCCAGGCGCTGTAAGGCACGCCCGGCGATACCGGGCTGGCCGGAGGAAAACTCCTTGCTGACCTGACGCAGTTCGATCAATGGAATATCACTGGGCATGCGCTTCTCCTGCTCCGGCGCCGGGATGAAAACAACGCACACTGCGTCCCTCAAGCAACTGCAATGGCGGCTCGACAACGCAGGCGTCGCTGGCCCGCGGGCAGCGTGGGGCGAAGGCACAGCCGTTGGGCAGGTTGCCCAGCGACGGCGCCATGCCGGGGATCTGCCGCAGCCGTTCGCCGCGCTTGTTACGGCTCGGCAGGCTGTCGATCAAACCTTGCGTATAGGGGTGCTGCGGGTTATCCAGCAGCGCGTCCACCGGACCTTGTTCGACGATGCGCCCGGCATACATCACCGCCAGTTCATCGGCGAGCCCGGCGACCACCGACAGGTCGTGGGTAATCCATAGCAGCGAGGTGCCTTGCTCACGCACCAGTTTCTGCACCTCGGCGAGGATCTGCGCCTGAATGGTCACGTCCAGTGCGGTGGTCGGCTCGTCGGCGATAATCAGGTCCGGGCGGTGCAGCAAGGCAATGGCGATCGCCACCCGCTGGCGCATGCCGCCAGACAACTGATGCGGGTAGGCGCGCAGACGTTCATCCGGGCTGGCAATGCCCATGCTCGCCAGGGTGTTGCTGGCCAGGGTCCGGGCCTCAGCCTGGCTAACCCGCCGATGCGCGCGCACCGCCTCGATCATCTGGGTGTCGACCCGCAACACCGGATTGAGGGTCATCATCGGGTCCTGGAAAATCATCGCCAGCCGGTCGCCCTGCAACTCGCGCAGCTCACGGGGCTTGAGCCGGCGCAGGTCGCGGCCCTGGAACAGGATCTCGCCGGCGGTGATCCGTCCGGGTTTATCCAGCAGACCCAAAATGGAAAAGCCGGTCACCGATTTGCCCGAACCAGACTCACCGACCAGCCCCAGAATGCGCCCCGGTGCCAGTGTCAGCGACAGGTCGCGCACCGCCGGCAGCAGGCCGTCGCGGGTCTGAAAGGCGGCGCTCAGGCCACGCACTTCCAGGGTAGCCGGCCGTACTTCAAGAACGGCCGTCATGCTTGCAGCCTCGGGTTGAGCACATCGCGCAGGCGGTCGCCCACCAGATTGATGGCGACAATGGTCAGCAGCAGGGCCAGCCCCGGAAACACACTGATCCAGTATTCATCGCCGAGCATGTACTGAAAGCCGTTGGCGATCAGCAGGCCCAGCGAGGGTTCGGTGATCGGCACGCCCAGGCCGAGGAACGACAGGGTCGCTTCCAGGGTGATAGCGCGGGCGATCTGCAATGCGCCGATGACGATCAGCGGCGGCAGGCAGTTGGGCAGGATATGACCGAGCAGAATGCGCCAGCGGGTAATACCCTGGCCGCGTGCGGCCTCAACGTATTCACGACGGCTCTCGACCAGCGCCTGGCCGCGGGCGGTGCGCGCGTAGTAGGCCCATTCCAGCACCACCAGGGTCAGC
This sequence comes from Pseudomonas sp. StFLB209, assembly GCF_000829415.1. Taxonomy (NCBI): domain Bacteria; kingdom Pseudomonadati; phylum Pseudomonadota; class Gammaproteobacteria; order Pseudomonadales; family Pseudomonadaceae; genus Pseudomonas; species Pseudomonas sp. StFLB209. Next base: position 976,034 of record NZ_AP014637.1, read on the forward strand.
ATCACGTTGCCAACGCCCTTGCCCAGCCAGGCGAGGATCATCAGCGCCATGAGGATGCCGGGGAACGACAGCAGCATGTCGACCAGACGCATCAGCAGCGCATCGACCCAGCCACCGGCGTATGCCGCAGCCAGGCCGATCACGGTGCCGACCACCGCTGCAATCAACGCCGAGCCCAGCCCCACGACCAGGCTGATGCGCAGGCCATAGGCGATCGCCGAGTACAGGTCGCGGCCCTGGCCGTCGGTGCCCAGCCAGTAAGTGAAACCGCCACTCATGCTCTCGCTGCCCGGTGCCAGCCGTGCGTCTAGCACATCCAGTTGCAGCAGGTCATAGGGATTTTGCGGGGTGACCCACGGCGCCCGCACCGCCAACAGGACGATGCCCAGCAACAGCACTAGCCCCAGCAAGGCCGAAGGCGAGCGCAAGAAATCGCCCAGAGCGCGCTGCCAGGGCGAAACGACAGACACGGCAGACACAGCACCACTCATCGCGCAGCCTCCAGACGAACCCGCGGGTCAAGCACGCGGTACAAGATATCGACGATCAGGTTGAGGGTGACGAAGATCACCACCACGACCATCAGGTAGGCGACCACCACCGGGCGGTCCAGGCTGTTGATGCTGTCGAGGATCAGCTTGCCGGAACCGGGCCAGGCAAAGATGTTCTCGGTGACCACCGCGTAGGCGATGGTCGAGCCCAGCTCCAGGCCCAGCACGGTGACCAGCGGAATCAGGGTGTTGCGCAGCACGTGCATCAGCACCACGCGCAGCGGCGACAGGCCCTTGGCACGGGCAAACCGGACGAAGTCCTGAGGCAGAATCTCGCGCACCCCGGCGCGGGTCAGGCGCAGGATCAGCGAGACCTTGAACAGCGCCAGGTTCAGCGCTGGCAGCAGCAGGTGCTGCCAGCCGTCGAGGGTGAACCACGACCACTGGATACCGAACAGCTCACGGGTTTCGCCCCGGCCACTGGCCGGCAGCCAGCCCAGATGCACCGAGAAAAACAGCACCAGCATCAGCGCCACCCAGAACGACGGCAGCGAGAAACCGATGATGCTGGTGGCCATCATCAGCTTTGACAACGGGTGGTCAGGATACAGCCCGGCAAACAGCCCCAGCGGCACGCCGACCAGAATCGCCAGCAGCAGCGCCGTGACCGCCAGTTCAACGGTGGCCGGCAGGCGGTTGAGGACCAGTTGCAAGGCATCTTCGTGATGCACATAGCTCTTGCCCAGATGCCCGTCCAGCGCCCCGCCGATGAAGTGCAGGTACTGTTGCCACAGCGGCTGATCCAGACCCAGTCGGGCAATTGCCGCCGCCCGTTCAGCCTGATTGAGGTCTTCGCCGATCAGGATATCCAGCGGGTTACCGATGGCATTGAGGCCGACGAACACGATCAGCGACATCAGCACCAGCACGATGAACGCCTGGCCGATACGGCGCAGCAGCCAGCCGGTCACGTGCGCAGCTCCCCGGCCCGCAACCGGCCGGCCTGCCACTCATCACCGAGCAGCTCTGGGTCGGCATAGTCCTGCATCGCCCGGAAGTGATACTCGATGTCTTCATTGAACAACTGGCCGGCCAGGCCTTGGGCGATGCGCTTGGCGCCGTCGCTGATCGCCGGGATATCTCCCGACACGCCGCCGTAGGTCAGCGCAGCGGGATAGTTGAAGCAGTGGATGCGCTCCAGCCCCGGACAGGCACCTGGCTCACGCGGCAGAAATTCAAACAGCGGGCCCAGGTCGGGCAGTTGCGCGGCTTCGCTGTCGAGTTGGTCGGCCGGCAACGGAAAACGCTCGGACCAGCGCCGGATGTACGGCGCGAACGGGGCGAATTCCGGGCGTTTGTCCAGGTCGGTGCGAAAGCCGGTGGCGAAGACAATGAAGTCATAAACCAGATTGGCTTGTGAGGTGCGCACCTGCAACTGGCCCTGGCTGTCGAGTTCGACCGCTTCCAAGGCGTTGTCCAGCAGCAAGCGGGCATTGGCGTGGCGCGCCACCCGCAAGGTACTGCCGCGTGGCGGCGGGGTCTGCTGGGCATTGAGGTATTCGCGGATCTGCCATTTCCAGGCATCGGGCAGGCGCCAGTAACCGTGGGTCATGCCGGGGCTGCCGGCCCCCTTGCCCTTGTTGATGCGCGGCAGTTCACGGCGGCGCACCAGCATGTCGACCGAGACCGCACCAGCTTCCAGCGCCGTACCGGCAGCGTCCATCGCCGAAGCGCCGCCGCCGATGACGGCCACGCGCTTGCCGGTAAACCAGGCGTCCTGCAGGCCATCGGCCGAATGCGCCCAGTACTGGCGCGGCAAGGCCAGCGCCAGATCCGGCACCCAAGGGCCGCCCATGCCGTCGCGGCCGGTGGCGAGTACCACGTGCCGGGCGAGCACTTCCTGAAGGCCGTCAGGCGCATCGATCAGCAAGCGCACGAAGCCTTCGGCGGTCGGTTGCACACTGGCGATGCGGTGCTGGTTGCGTACATCCAGGTTCAGTACCTGGCGATACCAGCGCAGGTACTCGGCCCATTGCAGGCGCGGAATCTTGTCCAGCGCCTGCCATTGCGCAAGACCGAAACGGGCTTGATACCAGGCCCGGAACGTCAGGGCCGGCAAGCCCAGCGCGGGACCTGCCAGTTGTTTGGGCGAGCGCAGGGTCTGCATCCGTGCCGTGGTCGCCCACGGCCCTTCAAAACCCGGCTCGGACTGATCGAACAGCACGCTGCGCACGCCCAGGTGATGCAACTCGGCAGCGGCGGCCATCCCGGCCATGCCGGCGCCGACGATGGCGACATCGAGCAGTTCGGTGTCGCCATGCTGCTGAGTCTTGACCCAGGGTTGTGCGGGCAGGCCGAGCCATTCCAGGTCTTCGCGCAAGCGTGCTTCGAGGGCAGGCAGGCCGATGGGGGTATGGGTGTCAGGCATGGGTGTGCGGTCTCGGTAAAGGAAGTCGTGTGGTCTTACTCGGCCTGTAGGAGCGGCTTCAGCCGCGAAGGCAAATACCGTGATTCGCGGCTGAAGCCGCTCCTACGACGAAACAGTTATCAAAAATCGATATTCAACCGCCCATAGTAAAAAGCCCCGTATGAGCCAAACGGCGAGATCGATGAGTAATAGGAAGCGCCCGATACGTCGGTGACGGTGTGTTTGTCCGGGTAGACGTTGAACACGTTGTCCGCGCCCAGCGAGACTTTGACGTTGTCGGTGATCTGGTAGCCGACGTCGATGTCGGTGATCCATTTGGCGCCAAAGCGTTCGTCCACCCCGCCGTTGGTGTCACCCAGGCGTTTGACTTCGCCGTAACGGGTGGTGCGCAGCCCCACGTCCCAGTCGCCACGCTGCCAGTTCACTCCCAACAGAAACTTGGTTTTCGGCGTCAGGTCGGTGATGCCGCCCAGACCGCTGCGCTCAAAGCGCGACAGGCCAAGGCTCTGCAACTGGGCGGGGTTGTCTTTCTGATCGGTGATGGTTGCCTTGTTCCAGTTGGCGCCAAGGTTGTAACGCAGGCGGCCGAACTCGCCCAGGTGCTGGGTGTAGTCCACCACCAGGTCCACACCGCGGGTGCGGGTGTCGAAGGCGTTGGCGTAATACTGCACTTGTTGCACATGGGAAAAGCCGTAGGTCGCCAGGATGCCGTCCACCGCCGCGCCTTGCAGCGGGCTGACCAGGGCGATGCGGTCTTGCAGGTCGATCAGGTAGGCATCCAGCGAGACGTTAAGGTTTTTCAGCGGGTTCCAGGTCAGGCCGGCCGACAGGCTCTGCGAGCGCACCGGTTCCAGGTCTTCGGCGCCCAGTGCCCGGCCGATGGCCGAGTCCGGCTGGACGCGCTTGATCATGATGTCGCGGGTTTCATTGCCAATGGTGCGACGGCCCAGGCCAGTCTTGGCGTAGCCCTGCTGGATCATCGACGGCGCCACGAAGCCGCTGCTCAATGCACCGCGAGCCGCCAGTTCCGGGGTGAAGGCATAACGGGTGGAAAGCTTGCCGGTCCAGGTATTGCCCGAGCTGTCGGTGTAATGCTCGAAACGCCCGGCCGCACCGACAAACCATTTGTCAGTAACGTCCAGACCGAAGTCCACATAGGCTGCGGTGTTGCTGCGGCGCAGATTGACTTCGTCTTCAGGCAGCAACAGGTAGTTGCCCAGCGCGCCGATAGCCGCCTGCTGGCCGGCACGCGGGTGGCCGGCCGGGTAACGGTAGCCGCCGCTGGCGTAGGAGTCCGGGTCGCCGGATTCGGTACGGTAATGCTCGAAGCGATGCTCCAGACCAGTGGCGAAGGTCAACGGGTTGCTCAGGCCGATGTCCAGGGTCCGGTTCAGGTCCAGGTTGGTGGTCCACTGATCGAAGGTGTTGGTCTGCAACCAGAAGTCGGTGGGGCTGCTGGTGCCCAGCGACGGGTTGAGGTTGTTATCGGTCAGTTGCTTCTGGCGGTTGCGGCCATACGAGGTGCTCAGATCCCAGTCCCAACCGGCCACGTCCTTGCCACGGGCGCCAAACACGGCCTGGTAATCAAGGCTTTCAAAGGTGAAATTCGGCGCAATGCCATCGGGATACAGCTCATTGATGATGGTGTTGGAGTTGGGCCGGCGAAAGCCGATGGACACCAGCGCGTCCTGCTTACCCAGGGTGCTGAACGAATACAGGGTGGTGTCGTCGGTGATCGGCAGCTCGGCGTTGTAGGCCAGGTTGTATTGCTCGATCTCCGGCAGGCCGCCGCCGTAGTTGCGCCGCTCGACGGTGGTTTCGCGTGGGTCAGGCTGGCCGTTGACCGGATAATAGAAACTGCCAGTGGCCTCGGCGGAGCGCTTGGTACTGTCCTGGTTCTTGGCGTCCAGGGTGAAGTTGAAGAAGCCGCCATTGGGCAGCTCAAAGCCTTTGTTGATGCTTTGCTGATAAGTCTCGCCGTTGGAGCCGACCCCGTGATAGCCGGAACGACGGCCGACCAGCGTCGTGGCGCTGCCGCCGCTGCTGTCCTTTTTCAGGATGATATTGATCACCCCGGCGATCGCGTCAGAGCCGTATTGGGCAGCAGCGCCGTCGCGCAATACTTCGACGCGGTCCACCGCCGCCACCGGAATCAGCTCAAGGTCAGCGGGGTTCCAGCCTTCGACCAGCACCGAGTTTTCCGAGGCCACCGAGCCGCCATGGCGGCGCTTGCCGTTGACCAGCACCAGCACATAACCGCCCCCCAGCCCCCGCAGGCCCGCCGCACGGGCGACGTTGCTGTAGGCGCCGCCGGTGACCTTGGCCACGTTGAACGACGGCAACAGATTGGCCAGCGCATCGCGCAGGCTGACGCTGGCGCCCTGTTTCTCCAGGTCCTGGCCGCCAATCACATCGATTGGCACGGCGCTTTCGGCCACGGTGCGCTCGACACCACGGTTACCCACGGACACCACGGTCTGCAACTGGACCGCCTGCTCTTGCTGGTCTGCCGCCTGGGCACCGCTTGCGCAGCACAGACCGGCCAGGGTCAGGAGCGCGGGCGTTGAAACCGTTGAAAACTTCGCTTGCATGAAACATCCCTCCGACAAGTCGCCGTGAAAAGTGATGCGGCGATTTGCCGAGGTCGGCTGGATTTCCGCTAAGCAGGATTGTGGTCTGAGCCATATAATCCATTTTTCGTATATTCAAAGCCGTTTCATTTGGTAATCGAATACTAAGAGACGCGACTTATCACCACAACAACTTAAAAATGCTATGGATATTCAGTATTGGAATATGAGCGATGCAGGAGCGAGCGCTGCTCGCGAAAGGGCCAACCCAGGCGCAACATCTGTAGCGTGTGAAAAATGGCCTTCGCGAGCAGAGCTCGCTCCCACAAGAACCTGCGATCAGCTGGCGTAAATCGCCTGCATCAACACATCGTGACGGTTGGCCGGGTGCAGGGTCATGCCGGGCAGCAGTGACTGCGAGGTGGTTTTCAGGGCCTCGACCAGCGCCTTGGCGACATCCGACAGCGGGCTGGCGTGGGCTGAGACCAGGCCGAAATAGAACGGAATCGCCGACTCGATGGGCCTGACCACCACGCCTTGCAACGGCACACCGAAGGCGGTGAACGGATCGACCAGCGCGACGCCCAACCCGACCCGCGCCATCTGCATGGCGATCAGCGAGGTGTTGGTATCCAGAATGTGTGCCGGTTCAAGACCTGCGCGCTCGAAGGCCTTGTTGATCCGGCGGCGAAAGCGGAACGGGTTGGAAATGCTCACCAGCGTCTGCCCCGCCAGTTGCGCCATGCTCAACACCGGCTCGCCCGCCAGCTCGCTGTCTGCGGCCAGCACCGCCACGCAAGGTGCCTCACCAATCCAGTGCAGTTCCAGGCCGCGATGCTCCAGTGGCAGGCTGATCATGCCCAGGTCGAAGGTTTTCGACAGCACTGCCTGCACCGCCGCCTCCGGCGACAGGCTCTGGATTTGCAGCTGTTGGGCGCGCAGGTCTTCAGTCAGCAGCGCCAGCGCCGGCGGTAACAGGCCGGCGGCCAGCGCCGGGGTGGCGACCAGACGCAGGCTGCGGTTTTCGTCGCGGGTCAGGTTCAGCGCGCGTTGATGCACATGCCGCACCCCTTGCAGGGCGCTCTCGACCTCGGCGGTCATCATGAAAGCTTTTTGGGTCGGGGTGACCTTGGGGCCGCTGCGTTCGAACAGAGCAAAGCCCAGTTCCTGCTCAAGTTCCTGGATCTGCCGGGTAATGGTCGGTTGCGAACGCCCGAGCATCTGCCCGGCACCGGTCACGCTACCGGCCGACATCACGGCGGCAAAGGCTTCGAGTTGACGCAGATCCACAAAAGCTCCTGATCGATGGGGAATCGAGAGACGAGGAGCCTACAGGTTTGTCGCGGATCTGGCACGTATCGATGTTTCGCGGCTGAAGCCGCTCCTACGGTTGTCGCAAACCCCGTAGGAGCGGCTTTAGCCGCGAAGACCGAATTACACCGCCAGACTGCGCTCGCGCAGTTCGGTGTTGAGGATGCGGTCGTTCTCGCTGTAATCGACCGGGCAGTCGATCACGTGCACGCCTGGGGTGCTGATGCATTTCTCCAGCAGCGGCAGGAACTCGGCAGCGCTTTCGACGCGGTGGCCAAAGGCACCGTAGGCTTCGGCGTATTTGACGAAGTCAGGGTTGCCGTAGTCCAGGCCGAAATCGGTGAAGCCCATGTTGGCCTGCTTCCAGCGGATCATGCCGTAGCCGTCGTCACGCAGAATGACCACGGTCAGGTTCATGTTCAGGCGCACGGCTGTTTCCAGCTCCTGGCTGTTCATCATGAAACCGCCGTCACCGCACACCGAGATCACCGGACGCTGCGGATACACCAGGTGCGAGGCCATTGCCGATGGCAGGCCGGCACCCATGGTCGCCAGGGCGTTGTCGAGCAGCACGGTGTTGGGCTTGTGCGCCTTGTAGTTGCGGGCGAACCAGATTTTGTAGATGCCGTTGTCCAGCGCCACGATGCCTTCGGAAGGCAGCGCGCGACGGATGTCGGCCACCAGACGCTGTGGATACACCGGGAAGCGGTCGTCATCGGCGCCTTCGGCAATTTGCGCTTCGTTGGCTTCACGGATCGCCATCAGGCGGGTGAAGTCCCACTGCGCGCTGCCGTCGAATGCCGCAGCATCCAGCGCTTCGCCGATCTGCCAGATGGCGTTGGCGATGTCGCCGATCACTTCGATCTGCGGGAAGTACACCGCATCGACTTCGGCACTGCGGAAGCTGATGTGGATCACTTCAGTGCCGCCACGGACCATGAAGAACGGCGGCTTTTCGATCACATCGTGGCCGATGTTGATGATCAGGTCGGCTGCCTCTACCGCGCGGTGTACGAAGTCACCGGACGACAGTGCGGCGTTGCCGAGGAAGCGCGGGTGGCGCTCGTCGACCACACCTTTACCCATTTGCGTGGTGACAAACGGGATGCCGGTCTTGTCGATCAGTTGCTTGAGGACCTTGGCGGTCATCTTGCGGTTGGCACCGGCACCGATCACCAGGATCGGGCTGCGCGCGGCCTTGAGTTTGGCCACGGCGGCTTCGATGGACTTGTGCTCGGCCAGCGGACGACGGTGCACGCTGCGCGGAATCGGCATCACGTCGGTCTGTTCGGCGGCGATGTCTTCAGGCAGTTCCAGGTGCACGGCGCCGGGCTTTTCTTCTTCGGCCAGGCGGAAAGCTTCACGCACCCGCGACGGGATGTTGTCCGCGCTCGCCAGCTGGTGGGTGTACTTGGTCAGCGGCTGCATCATGCCGACCACATCCAGAATCTGGAAACGACCTTGCTTGGATTTCTTGATCGGCTTTTGGCCGGTAATCATCAGCATTGGCATACCGCCCAGGTATGCATAGGCGCCCGCGGTGACCAGGTTGGTGGCACCGGGGCCCAGGGTCGACAGGCTCACGCCGGTCTTGCCGGTCAGGCGACCATAGGTAGCGGCCATGAAGCCGGCGGACTGCTCGTGGCGAGTCAGCACCAGCTTGATCTGCGACTTGCGCAGGGACTCGAGCAGGTCGAGGTTCTCTTCACCCGGAATACCGAATACGTACTCGACGCCTTCGTTTTCCAGACATTGCACTACCACATCGGCGGCCTTGGCCATGATGCTCCTCGTCATTTAATAGGTTAAGAACAGCAGACGGTTTGAAAACGTCGCGAGCGAAGGTCAGGCAAGGCGAAAGCAGGCGAGGAACGGTCGGAGTCGCGGGCGACTTGACTGGTTGTCAATGAGCATTCCGAGCCTGCTTTCAACGCAGCATCACCGAGCGCAGCAGTTTTCATGCGGTCTGAGCGTAGACGCGCTTGCATGTCAAAAGGTAACAGTGCTCAGGCCAACTGATAAGTGGTTTTGACCCGGGTAAAGAAATGCCGGGCATGGGTGCCCTGCTCCCGCGAGCCAAGGCTGGAGGCGCCGTTGCCGCCAAACGGCACGTGGTAATCGACGCCGGCGGTGGGCAGGTTGACCATCACCATGCCGGCCGAACTGTGGCGTTTGAAGTGCTCGGCGTACTTGAGCGAGGTGGTGACGATGCCGGCCGACAGCCCGAACGGCGTGTCTTCGGCGGCAGCGAAGGCCTGTTCATAGTTGTGCACCTTGAGCACGCTGAGCACCGGGCCGAAGATTTCTTCGCGGTAGATGCGCATCTCGGGACGCACCTCGGTGAACAGCGCCGGGGTGAAGTAGAACGCACCGGCCTGGTTGTCGATGCGCTCGCCGCCACACACAAGCCTGGCGCCTTCTTGCTGACCAATGGTCACGTACGACAGGTTCTGCTCCAGTTGCTTGCCATCCACCACCGGGCCGATGTCGGTGTCGGCGGCCAGCGCTTCGCCGACTTTCAGGGCACGGGTGCGCTCGGCCAGACGCGCGACAAACGCATCATGAATACCGGCGGTGACAATCACCCTGGAGCTGGCTGTGCAGCGCTGGCCGGTACTGAAGAACGAGCCGTTGAGCGCCACATCGACCGCCTGCTCCAGATCGGCGTCGTCGAGGACGATCAGCGGGTTCTTGCCGCCCATTTCCAGTTGCACGCGGGTCATGTTCTCGGCGGCCAGCCTGGCAATCTGCTTGCCAGTGCCTTCGGAGCCGGTAAAGCTGATGGCGTCGATATCGGGTGAGCGAATAATGGTGTCACCCACGCTGCGACCGGGGCCGACCAGCATGTTGAACACACCCGCTGGCAGGCCGGCACGCGAAATGATCTCGGCCAGCGCCCAGGCCGAGGACGGCACCAGTTCGGCCGGCTTGAACACCACGCAGTTGCCGAAGCACAGCGCCGGGGCGATCTTCCACGCCGGGATGGCAATCGGGAAGTTCCATGGCGCGATGATGCCCACTACGCCCACCGGCTGGGTGAACACATCAATACCCACCTCAGCACGCACCGACTGGTACTTCTCGCCTTCAGCACGCAGCACTTCCTGGGCGTAGAACTTGAACGAGCGACCGGCGCGGTCCACCTCGCCCAAGGCCTCACGAACGATCTTGCCTTCTTCGCGAGACAGCAAACGCGCCAACTCTTCGCGGCGGGCGAGAATCTCGGTGCCGATAAAGTCCAGCGCATCGGCGCGCACTTGCGGGTTGCTGCGTGCCCAGCCGGGTGCTGCACGGCGGGCGGCGGCGATGGCCTGTTCGGTGAGGTCCCTGTCGGCGCGCACAAAGCGCTCGATCACTTCACCAGGGTTGGACGGGTTGCGGTTTTCCAGCAGTTCGTTGCTGCTTTGAAGGGCAACGAAAGCGCCGTCTACATAGCTGCTCTTGGTCACGATGGTCATGCGCTCTGGGTCCTTTTGACTGGCAGTTCAGCCTGGCCGTTGATGAAGTGGGTGATGTTGTCCACGGCGCTGTCCATCAACTGCTGCATGGCATCTTCACTGCTCCAGGCAATGTGCGGGTTGAGGATGAAGTCATCGCGGTCGAGCAACTGGAACAGCGGGTTGCTCGGGTGCAGCGGCTCGTGCTCGACCACGTCCAGGGCCACGCCACCAAGGCGGTTGCCCTGCAGCGCGTCGATCAGTGCGGCTTCGTTGACCACACCGCCACGCCCGGTGTTGATCAGCAACGCATCAGGCTTCATCAGCGCCAACTGGTCGGCGTCGATCAGGTTGTAGGTTTGCGGGGTCAGCGGGCAGTTGATCGACAGCACGTCGCAGCTTTTCAGCAGCTCATTGAGCGGCCGCACATCAGCGCCCTGGCGCTTGCCGCCACGGTCTTCGAACAGCACCTGCATGCCCAGATGCCGGGCCAGTTCAGCCAGACGGATGGCAATCGGGCCGCTGCCGATGATCGCCAGTTGCCGCCCGCGCACGTCACGAATGCGGTGGTCGAAATAGATGTTCTTGAACGGCGCCTGGCCGTCGCGCACCTGGCGCATCAGCCGGGTGAAGGCGGCCGGGCGGCGGAACAGTTCGAGGATCATCGCCAGGCTGTGCTCGGCCACGGTGTTGGCGGCATAACCGGGGACGCTCGACACCTGAATGCCATGCGCCTCGCAATAATCGACATCGACGATATCGCGGCCAGTCAGCGCCAGCGAGATCATCTTCAGCTTCGGCAACTGGCGCAGGTGCTCTTCACGCAATGGCACGCTGCAGGTCAGCGCCACCGTGGCGTCCTTGAGGTGCTCCAGCACCTGGTCAGGCTGGGTATAGGCGTACTGTTGCCACTGATGCTCAAAACCTGGGCGTTTGAGCTGCGTCGAGGCGGCCAGGCCGTCGTCGTCGAGGAATACGACTTTCTCGGTCATCGTCATCGTCCTTATTTTTTCTGCGCCGGCACGTAACCGGCCGGGGCCATGGCCACCAGCTGTTTGGTGATGAACCCGGCGTCCTGATCGACGTCTTCCAGGCTCTCTTTGCGCACCAGCGCGTCACGCACCATGTGCGCGCCGAAGAAGCGGAACGGCTCTGGCGGCAGCAGTTTCATTTTCTGGTTGACCAGGCCGCAGTTGGACCACTCGTCATTGGCATGGGTGGCCAGCGACTTGATGATGCGGCTGGCAAATACGGTGGTCGCCACGCCGTTACCGGAGAAGCCGATGCCATAGCTGATGGTGCCGTGGTGGTCGAGGTAACCGAAGTTCGGCAGGCCTTTCATGGCCCGGTCAATCGGCCCGGTCCAGCTGCTGACCACCGGCACGTCGGCCAGTTGCGGGTACAGCCGGCGCAGTTCGGCGGCGACGCGATCGGCGGCCGGCGAGGGTTTTTCGTACAGGTTGCCGATGCGCCCGGCATAGGCGAACTGGCCCAGCGGCTTGCCGAACACCACACGGCCATCCGGGGTGTTGCGCCAGTAGTTGAGCACGGTGCGCGAGTCGGTCATGCACTCGCCGCCGCGAAAACCGATGGCATCGAGTTTGGCTTTGACCGGCGCGGTGGCGACCATGTCGCTGGACATGATCGCGATCATGCGGCGCAGCTCAGGAAATTGTGCGCCCCAGGCGTTGAGTGCCAGCACCACGTGATCGGCCTTCACATGGCCTTTGGCGGTATGCACCACCGGGTTCTTGCCGCGCTCAAGGTGAGTGAACGGCGATTTTTCGAAAATCTGCACACCGAGCTTGAGCGCGACACGGCGCAGGCCACGGGCGAGCATGGCCGGTTGTACGGTGGCGGCGTTGGGGTCAAAGATACCGCCGAGCACCAGTGGCGAGCCCATGCGGCCGGCGATGGTCTGGCGATCCAGTTCCCGGAACGGGTTGACACCCAGATTCTGCAGGCCGTCGGTGAGGACCTTCCAGGAGTTCATCTGCCGCTGGTTGGTTGCGCTCCACAGCCAGCCATCCTTGCGGTACTGGGCGTCGATGCCATGTTCCTGGCAGAAGCTGCCGATCTCGTCGATGGCCGACTCGGCGGCCTCGCAGATACGCCGCGCTTCCACGTCGCCGCAGATGGTGCGTACCGACAGGTACTTGCCCCACCAGTTAGTCGCCACGCCGCCGTTACGGCCGCTGGCACCAGAGCCGCAACGGTCGCGCTCGACGATGACGATGTTCTTTTCCGGGTGTGCCTGCTTGAGACGGATGGCCGACCAGAGGCCGAGAAAGCCGCCGCCGACAATGCAGACGTCAGCCTGGATGGATTGTTCGAGGGCGGGAGCGAGATCGCTGTCCAGATCGAGGGCCTGCGCATACCAGAATCCACGGTACATAGGAGTGCTGCCTTGGTGAGTGGTTTTTTCAGCATGATGCGCAGCCACCCGGCAGAGCGGCTATTACAGCAATGACAATTGATCGTAGGTTGCGACCGATCGTCCTTCACGTCCTGTTTATGGGGCTAAATATGATATTCAGGACAACCCGGCAGGCCTAGAATCGACACCACGGCATCGATGCCGGACGCTTGGAGATTGCCGATCATGGCCCTTGTCGATGCCCCGGATGCCGTTGCGGATGCGCCCTTGCCGACTCCGGTCAAACCGGACCTGCGGGTCGGTTTCATCCTGCTCAATCACTTCACTCTGGTGCCGGTGGCAGGCCTGGTGGACTCCTTGCGCTTTGCGGCCGACAAGTCGTTTCGCAGCCAGCAGGTGCATTGCCAGTGGGACTGGATGACCTGCCATGACCTGCCGGTGACCGCCAGTTGCGGCATGCCGATTTCGCCGACCAAGCCGCTCAATGTCTGGGCGCAATACGATTACATCGTGGTCGCCGGCGGGCTGATGGGCGAGACCCGCAACCCGCCGCAGTGGCTGCTCGATGCACTGTGCGACCTGCATGCCGCCAAGGTGCCGATCATCGCCCTGTGCTCGGCGTCGTTTGTGCTCGGTAAAGCCGGGTTGCTCAACGGCAAGCGCTGCGCGGTGCACTTCACCATTCTTGATGAGTTCAAGCAGTTGTACCCCGAAGCCGTTGCGGTGCTGGACAAAAGCTACGTGGACGACGGCGGGATCATCACCTGCCCCGGCGGCACCGCCATCGACCTGGCGGCCAGCCTGATCAGCCGCCACTGCGGGGCGATCCGGGCGCAGAAGGGCCTGGAATATCTGCTGGTGGAAAAACAGGCCGACACTCATACCCAGGCCGAGTCGGCTGCCCAGTCAGCCATTTACGAGAACGACCGGGTCAGCCGCGCGATCAGGTTCATGCGCGAGAACCTCGACACGCCGCTGTCGCTCAAGGAGGTGGCGCTGGCCGTCGGCACTCAGCCGCGCCAGTTACACCGTGAATTTGTCGCCAACACCCAAGAGCCACCGGCCAACTACTGGCGCAAACTGCGCCTGGACCACGCCCGGCGGCTGTTGGTCAACACCAGCCAGAACATCACCACCATCGCCCTGGCCTGCGGCTTCTCGGACGCTTCGCACTTCATTCTGTGGTTTCGCAAACAGTATGGTGAAACGCCGTATTCGTACCGCAAGCGCCGCCATGAGGTGGAGCGGTTCAAGACCGACTGGCAGGATGGACCGGTGGGGCTGGATCCGGAGTTGTAGGCAATCAGGCTCGGCGTCGCGCTGCAAACACGGAACATTGCAGGAGCCGCTTCAGCGGCGAAGCTTTAGCTGCGAAAGCTTCGCCGCTGAAGCGGCTCCTACGAGATCGGGTAGCATTTCGGCCCGTCTGCGGCCTGCAATTGCAAGATGCCTCTCTTTCTCTTGAAGGAAATTTCCGAGAAAATCCCGACCGCTTGCGCCCGTGAGTTTCGCTATCTACCCTCTGGCCGTCGCTGTAAATCCAGCGATCAGGTTTGGTAGGCCTGGGGTTCAGCGGCGCAAGGCGCCACCTTTTGCGAGGCGCTTTTATTCGGCCTGCAGTTATGGTGGCCGTGCGCAGGGTGCCTTCGGGCACGCCGGGTTCCGTTGACCGGTCCTACCAACTTGTGCACGGTCGCCACCCGGCGTTTGGTAGGCAATGGGTGACGGCTCCATCAGCATTAACGGAGTTGTACTCATGAAAAAGATCGTTCCCGATCCACCCTCGCTCGAATCGTCCCTTACCCTTGTTGAAGGCCGCCTGGCCCATGCCGTGGAGTTGCTGCGATGCGCCACCGCCACGGTTTATGAAAGCGCCGATGCGCTGCAAGGCCCGCCGCGTCACTTGGCCATGGCCGGCATGCACCTGATCACCCAGGCGCATCTGGTGCTGGACCAGGTGCTCGATCAGTGGCCGGTCATACACCGTGAAAGCCAGGAGCAAGCGCAACTGCCGGCCTGACAGCTTCCGGGGCGAAGCATGATTACAGCAGCCCGCGCTGTACCAGCAGATTGCGAATGGTACTGGCCGCGATGGCCTGGTTAGAGCCGTCGAGCGGCCCACCGAGGAAATGCAGGCCGACAACCTCGCCGCTGTTGAGGTCGAGCAGCGGCGAGCCGGAGTTGCCGCGCAGGGTGCTGCAATCATGCAATACCGTGCCGGTGAAGCCGCTTACCATGCCAGGTGACAAGCACTTGTAGGTGTAGAGCTCCTGAAAAATCTGCTCCATCAGTTGCTGATCTTCAACTTCGGCGTCACGCACCGGGTAGCCAGCCGCTACGACGTGGGTGTTGGTCTGGGGGGGCTCTTTGGCAAGCAGCAGCGGTTCAATCCCGCTGTCCTGCGCCAGACGCAGAAACGCGATATCCGGTTTCCAGTCGCGGGCGATCCAGAGCACTTCGCTGATCGCTACCTTGCGGGTGAGCGCATTGCCGGCCTCTGCGAGAAAGTTGATGGCCGCGCTCTGCCGCCCGCTGCCCGATGTCGCTGAGCGAAAGCGGAAGCCATTGCCGTAGGGCATGGCGAACTTGTCGGCGACATGGGCGTTGGTCACCACGATGTCCTTGCTCACCAGCCAGCCCGTGCCGGCCAGCTCGTCGTCAGCATTACCCTGCAGCTCGATCCGGCCAATGGCAGGCAGGCATTGCTCAAGACGTGTACGCGCCTGCTCAAGCCGTTGCACGAGTGCACTGGCCGAACCGTCGTTGAGTGCATGGATATCGAAACTGCCTTGGCGTACCGCGAGGGCCGGCCGACCTTGGCGCAGGATGATAGACATAAATGTGAAATCCGTACTTGCGCGGTTTAATACCGGATCACGGCGCGCAGCCGGATCGACACGTGCCCCCCCTGGGCATGCGTGCGCCACGTTCAATTATGAAACCGTGGCGCAGCATGTCAGCCTCCTTTAGCCTCTATCGACGCAAGCCTCAGTGGGAATGGGCTGAGCCTGCGGCCTCCCGGTTGCGCTTTTCGATGCCGTCCAGCCCGCCCGGAATGCCGGGATCGAAGATCTCGACCAGACGCATCATCCCCTTGTCTTCATGGGGCAGGATGTGGCAATGCAAGACGAAGCGTCCGACGTAGCGCTCGTAGTGCGAGCGCACGACGACTTCGACGTCCGACTCCACCATGATGGTGTCCTTGTAGACGTCCTTCATGCCGAAATACTGCGAGGCGGGGTCCTGGGTCAGATCCTTGCCATCCTTGCCCGTTACGCGCACCACCTGGAACGGGTTGATATGAATATGGAAGGGGTGAGCAAAATCGGCGGTCCGCAGGCGCCACTCATCAGTGTCGCCAAGCTGCAGGGCGATCAGTTCGTCCGGTCTGGTGCTGAAGCGCACATCCTCGACCTTGGCCCAAGGGGCTTGCGGATCGGGATCAGACGCCACTTCGAAATCGCTACGGGAAAAACGTGTATGTCCGATTCCCGGTCCAGGGGAAGGCGGGGACATACCTTCCTGCACCGAATTATTGAAATCGAATCGCAGCAAGCGGACATTGTCCACGTGCAACCAGGCATCCTCCTGCTCGCGCGTGGTCTGGCCTGTCAGCCTCTCGTGCGGCGAGAAATTCTCAAGCTTCAGGCCTGCGTCGAGATCGGCCAGGATCGCTGGCAGTTTCGAGACGTCGAGCCCCTGCCTTTGACGGTCTGCGGCCAGTCGCTTGGCGGCGCTGGAGAGGGTTTCATGAATCACGACTTTGGCCTCGGGAATCTGCGGCCGGGCATCGTTGCGCTCGACCCTGACAGAGAAGAGCAGGCGCCGGCTGTCCACCGAGCCTTCCACGCTGGCCTCGCCCTTGAGGGGTGAATCAATGACGCAGTAATCCTGATGGCGCAGGTTGCCGGCAGGCTGAGGGAAAGACACCAGCACGTCACTGCGGTAGCCCGGCTGCAGGACCCGCGCATCAGTTTCCAAGGCCTGGTATCGGGTCAGCCCATCGGCAGCGATCTCGAACACCTTCAGTGGCGGGCCATCGACGTCGCAGACGCGTGCGATTGTACGGTCATTGTCAGTGGCGGAGGTTTTGCTGAACAGCGCCTTGAGCGAGCTTGCCTCGCCTTTTTCCGGGTTTGGTTTGGCAGGATAGATCTGCACCTTGATGCTGTCATTGAAGCCGGCATGGATAAACCGCCAGCGCTCAGGCTGGCCGGCGATGACTTTCTCCTGACCAGGCTCACTGCCAATGCCCAGCATGTCAGCGACTCGGCCGTTGACCGTGGTGAAGCGCCCCGAATTTGTCCAGTTTTTCGGTCCGCCCAAATTTTCATAGTTCACGATGGCGCCGATATCGCCCTCGGCGCAATTCCATTTGTCATCTTTGGGCGTACCGTCGGGCTTGAAGCATTCGTACTGGATCTGCTGGAGCATGAAGACCCGATCGGGAATCGGTTTGCCGTCGGGTTTGCTCAACAACACATCAATGTCGCCGCTGCGAAAACCTTGACCGTTCGCTCCCGGAACCGGCCACCGATCGCCGTTGACGATCAATGCGCCAGACAGGCCACTGGCGACCTGCAGGGCGGTGGAGCCGTGAATGTGCGGGTGATACCAGAAGGTGCCGGCAGGATGATCGGCCGGAATGTTGTATTCGTATTCGTGTGCAACACCTGCGCCGGGATACAGGCTGCGCAGCACGTTGTCACTGTTGCCGGCCGGATTCACCCAACTGCCGTGAAAGTGGTTGTTGGTGACATTGAAGCAACCGGGGCGGCTGTTAGGCGTGTTCATTGAGCCGGCGTCATGCGCCGGGTCGCACTCCTGCGGCGGGATCAGCTTTTCGTACACGTCCTTGCCTAGCCCGGCCCGGGTGTAGTCCTGGCGCAGGTTGTCTGGCAGATGGTCCCAAGGCAGCAAATGATTGTAGATATCGAAGCGTACCGTCTGGCCGGGAAGTGCCTTGATCAGCGGGGCCGCGACCAGATTGCCAGGGGCATTGCTGTTATTGGGATCCGCATAACCGCGTAGCCAGACCGTGTCCTTGATACCCTTCTTCGGGTCCTGGATCCGGGCCTGCTTCAGACGCAGTTCCAGTTGTGCACCAGGGTCGTTCTGGCGAACGGCTGTGCGTGAGGTAACACCGGGAGCTTCACGCACACCGGTTACCGCTGCCGGCGCGTTGCGGTCAATCCCCATCCTCAGTGTCGGCGGGTTGCTGATGCCCTCCTCCTGAGCAGACAGGGCGGTAGCGACCCAGAAAAGCGATGCCAGCGACACGCCGCATCGAACCAATCCTTTGGACTGCATAGTAAGGTTCCTTCCTGAGAGATCGCCGCAAGCTGGCAATATGATATTCAGACGGGAAAGTAGCCTTTCCTTAGGAAAACGCAAGCGAATTTGAAATGTCCATCACAAGACGCCCCCGCCCAGCACCCGATCGGGTCAGGCGCTGGGCGGCTGCAGGCAATGTGAGAAAGCTGAGAAGTGCACCTGTAATGCGTAAATCCATTGAATAGATGCCTGCTGCACAACGTCTCACGGACAACAGCTAAAACTTACTTACCGGGAAAGTATTTGGCGACCAGTGCATAAACAATGGCTGCAGTTTCAAGATCAACTACGCCGTTATAGTTCTCAGGTCTGAAGTGCAACTGAAAGGCTCTGACCAACCCACGATAACCACTGTCACCGGCGGCAGTAGAGGTGTCGTAGCCGTAGGTTTTTAGTTTGGCTGTTATATCGGCCCGCGATGGTAAACCAGCGCTGAACTGTTGCTTGAAGGTTTGTACCGTGGCCGCGTCGTACCAGGCGCCCACGCCTGCTTCGTAAAGCGCTTTCCATGGAAAAGCCGCGCCGGGGTCGCTCTTGCGGCCGGGTGAAATATCCGCATGCCCGACCACATTGACCGGGCTGATGTCCGGGTAGCGCTGCAGGATATCGCGGCCCAGTTGTTTGATAGCTTCGATTTGCTCAGGATGGTACGGCGGGAACTTGAATACGCCGCCTTCGTCGGTGGCCAGATTGACGATCTCGATGCCAATCGAGGTGTCGTTGAGGCTATTGCGGTTGCCCCAGGTGCTGACCCCCGCATGCCAGGCCCGCTCGCTTTCATCGACCAGGTTGAAGATGCGCAAGGTATTGAAACCTGCATCCTGATAGTCCTTTTCCGACGGGTCGGGAATCAGGTAGTGGGCACTGACGGCAGGTCCGGTCAGGGCATTGACCGAGCCTCGAAAACCGATGGCCGTATAGTGCATGATCAGAAAACGAACACGACGGTTGAAACCTTTTACAGAGCGATAAGTAGTGCGATCAACTTCGTACACAAGCGCCTCCAATGGCGGGCTAATACATTTAAAAAGCCCGATCAAACTAGCACCGTACAAAGCCCGTCAGCGTATCGACTCCGTTACGTGGCACGACTAACGCACGCAGCATGTTTCATGATTAAGCGTTGCACCGCCTGGGTCTGGTTTGATGCGGTGACTTAAACCGGCCTCTTCGTCGCAATGCCGCCCAGACCAAGCGCCCACAGGGGTGTGTGATGCTTAATCGAACAGTATCGGCTTTAACCCGCACTGGGCATTCTTTGTGGACCGACTACCAATGACTTGCATACCCCGGTCTTGAACTAGCCACAGCGCGGTTTGGTTGTAGCGGTTTTATCGGCTCTGTTACAGGTACCCGCTGGCCTGAATCTCGATCAGGTACTGCGGCGTCACCAGTTGCGCCCCCACACATGCGCGAGTCGGCGGTGCTTCGGCGGCCCAGGCGTCGTAGATCAGGTTCATGGCGTCGAAATCGGCCATGTCACTGAGCCAGATCTGCACCCGAGTCACACGTTCCTTGCCGACGCCGATCCGCGCCAGCATCGCCTCCAGCTGCCTCAGTACACACTGGGTCTGGGCGGTGATATCGGTATCGGACTCAGGCTTGAGCGCCACCATGCCGGAGGTTTCGAAGCGGTCACCGGCAATGATGATCTGGCTGGCACGGGGGCCGGCGTTGATGCGTTCGATAGGTGTCATCGCCCGCTCCTAGAACAGCACGTAGGTTTTGCGGAAGTTCTCGCGGATGTCCCACACGCCTTCGCAGTTCTCCGGGAACAGCACCGCATCACCGGCGCTGAGTTTGACCGGCTCGCCACCGTCGGGAGTGAAGATGCACCAGCCGCTGATGATGTGGCTGAATTCGCGGTTCTTCAGGTGCCGACGAAACACACCGGGACTGCTTTCCCAGATGCCGATGCTCGCGCCGACGGCTTCGTTGGTCTGGTCCTGGGCGGTACGTGCCTGGGCGATAATGTCGCCGATCGGCAGCTTGGCCGGGGCCGGCTCGCCCAGCTCGGCGTGGTCAGCGTTGCGTACAACGGTCAGTACATTACTCATGGGTATCGGGGCCTCGTTGGCAGGGTTGAGTCAGGCCCGCTCCTGCTGGCCTGCCAGCAAGGAGTCGAAGCCCGGTGCAGGAAAAACGGAGGGCTCAGTGGCCGGCAGAACGGCTCAGCAGGGCATCGAGCACCACTTCACAAGCTGCTTTCCATTGCGCGCCGGCCTGGGAGTGGTTGAGCAGCGCCAGCCCGTCGGCAGTGTAGGTGCCTGGTGTGGCGATGCGCTCGCCGAGGGCCTTGAGGCTCTCGTGCTGTTGTTCTTCAGAACAGGCCAGGCAGTCCTTGAGGCTACTGAGCACCAGTTGCCGCGCCTGCTGCTGCGGCAAGCCTTTATCGGCCAGCCACTCTTGCAAGTCGTGCAGCAGGAAATAGAACCAGCCGTTCATGCAGGCGGCCACGGTGCCCAGTTCGAACTGCGTGTCATCGGCCAGCACCACCAGACGCCCCAGCAACCCCAACAGCGGTTCCAGCTCAGGGGTCGGGGGGGTCAGGGCAACCGTCGACTGGCCGAACTCGGCAGCGTACGACAGCATGACGCGCACGCAACGAGCGCCCGGAAACAACTCGGCAAGCCGGCTCAGACTTTCGCCGGCCACCACCGACACCAGCCATTGACCGGGCCTGACCTGAACCTCAGCGGCCAGACTGACCAGGTCGGCCGGGCGCACGCCAACGACTAACAGCTGTGCCTGTTCGGCCACTGCCGCGTTGCTTTGCAGCGTGCTACAGCCGTAGTCGGCGAGCAGTGCCGCAGCCCGTTCGCGATTGCGCGGCGAGAGCAGGATCGGCCCGTCAAAACCGCCGTTACGCAGCCCGCGAACGAGTTTTTCGGTCAGTTCGCCAACGCCCAGAATGCCGATGCTGTGCATATGTTGCTCTCCTTGGCGGCTCAGCTTTCCTGACCCGCACGGTGTTGGCCCAGGCGCAGGTTGAAGTTCACTCCCAGGCTCAGGAACGGCTCTGGCGGGTTGGCATTCGGCCCTTTGGAAGAGAGCAGAAAATCAATCAGTTCATCGCGCTCACCGGCCAGCCAGTCGGCCAGCAGCGTGCCGGTGATGGTGCCTCGGGTGATGCCCAGACCGTTGCAGCACAACGCGCCGTGAATGCGCGGCGCCAGCGTGCCGAAAAACGATTCATGGTTGCGCGACAGGCACATTGAGCCACCCCAGGTGTAATCGAATGGCGTGCCGGACAACATCGGGAAACGTCGTTCGAAGGATTCGCGCTGCTGACGTTCGGCACGCTCCAGATACTTCTTGTGGCTACGCCCGTCGGGGTTGAAGCTGAAGCTGTTGCGCACCAGCAGGCGCTGATCCGGAGTACGGCGCAAGGTGCTGCCGAACGGGTCCGCCGGGATAATGCCCCAAGTGCTCTTGCCACCCAGACGCGCCTGTTCCTGTTCGGTCAGGGGCCGGGTCATACTGGCGTAGGTGAACACCGGCAGCAGGCGGCCCTTGAGGAAGCCGAAGTGCGAGGCGAAAGCGTTGTTGGTCAGCAGCAACTGGTCGGCGATCAACCGGCCGTTGTCGTGGATCAGGGTGACCTTGTCGGCGCCCTGCTCGATGCTGTGAATGCGGGTGTTCTCGAACAGCGTGACGTTGGCCGGCAGGCTCTCGGCCAGCCCTTTGACCAGTGCCGCAGGCTGCAGCAGGTAAGTGCCGGGGGTGTACAACCCGCGCTTGTAGAAGTGCGTGCCGACATGCTCGGGCATGTCTTTGCCATCGATCACCTGGTAGGCCTGGCCGAGCTTGTCCAGGCCGCTGCGATAGGCTTCCAGCACCGCAATGCCCTTGGGCTCGATGGCCGCCTGGTACTTGCCGGCGGCCTGCAACTGGCAATCGATGCCGTGCTCGGCAATCAGTTTTTTCAGCAACGCTTGCGCGCGCAGGTTGAGCTTGAGGCTCATGCGCGCGGTGGCCAGGTCGCCGATGTAGTCCGGGGCGCCGATGTCGTGGGGCAAATCGATGGCGAAGCCGGAGTTGCGCCCCGATGCACCGAAACCGACCTGTTGGGCTTCGACCAGCACAATCTGGTCGTTGGGGTAATGCAGGGCCAGTTGCCGGGCTGCGGCCACACCGGTAAAGCCTGCGCCCAGCACCACCCAGCGCGCCGAGGTGGTACCCGAATGCGCCGGACGCACTTTGCGCCCCAGGCTGAGGTGGAACCAGCCACAACCGTTGTCGTCTGCCGGGGTTACAGTGCGCTCGAACATGCTCGAATCCTTTTATTTTGGCCACTATCGCATCGGCTGCGGGGTGAGCCATATAACAAACGGGACGAGTCATAGGAGATGTGGGTGGCGGCCAGCCTCACAGTTCTGCCAGTCGCCAGATTGCCTGTTCGCAGTGAAACTTCAGCCTGAGCATGATTGGCCGAGGCTTTCACATATGCCTGCACACAACTGGCTTTGCCGTTATCAATACGACGCCCTTGATCGCCTGGCAGGTTGGCTGCCCGGTGAAACAAGCAACGAGCAGTGTTTCTATCAAGAGAAGCGACTGACGACCATCGTCCAACAACAGCGCAGCACCTCCTGGCTGAATACGGCGCACTCGATCCTGTCGCAACAGCAGCGAGAACAGCGCAAGACGCTATGTGCACTGGTCGGTAGCGATCCGTCAGGTTCGGTGATCCATAGCGTTGCGACGTCAGGACTAAGCGTCTGTACCTATGCACCCTACGGCCACCGGCACCCTGTCGCTGCCTTTGAGCAGTTACCGGGTTTCAATCGCGAGCGAGCGGATCCAGTCACAGGTCATTATTTATTAGGCAGCGGTTACCGATCGTTCAATCCGGTGCTGATGAGGTTCAACAGCCCGGATGATATGAGTCCGTTTACCGAAGGCGCACTGAACGCCTACGCCTACTGCGTGGGCGACCCGATTAACCGTTTTGACCCGACCGGGCACCTGCCGACGTTTCTGAAAAAGATTCTTCGCCCTGCCGGTTTGATCAGAACCCGTAGTCAGGTTCGGATGCAGAGCTACTTGAGAGACATAAGCCCGAGAGCTTCGGTTGCATCGACCGATACGCTAACGACTGTGGTTTCAGACTCGCAGGACTTCGACCTCATCCAACTGACCAGGCAATCATCCCAACCCGCCATTGAAAGCAGATCTGTCGTTGAGTTGAAGCCTGCCATCGAGCCAACCGCCAAGGCCGGTGTGCAGCCCACCACCAGTTCGAGTCTGGGTATGGATTATTGGGAAAAAAGAGCGGCGTCCCGACAAGCGCAGATATCTTTCGGAGAACCCGTTCAGAGCAGGCAGGCATCGGTCAGGGGGAGCAGGAGCGTTCAGAAACGCCCCTGAAACACTGCCTACTTAACCGGTCACACAGGCTTGCGGCTTCTTGCCGGCAAAGGTATCCACCAGGCTGGTAATTACCATCTCGCCCATCCGCGTGCGGGTCTGCACCGTGGCGCTGGCGCGGTGGGGTTGCAGCACCACGTGCTCGTTGTCGAACAGCGCATCGGGCACGCGCGGTTCATCGACGAACACATCCAGTGCCGCGCCGGCGATGCTGCCGGCCTTGAGTGCGGCGACCAGCGCGTCTTCGTCGACCAGCTTGCCCCGTGCCACGTTGACCAGGTAGCCGTCCGGGCCCAGCGCTTCGAGCACTTTGGCATCGATGATCGCTTTGCCGCCGTCGGCGGCGGCGGCGAGGATCAGGGCGTCGCTGTTGCGGGCCAGTTCGCTCAGGTCGGCGACGTAGCTGTAGTTGACGTCGCTGATCGGTTGCAGGTCGGTGTAGCTGATCGGGCAGCCGAAGGCGGCGGCGCGGGTGGCCACGGCGCGCCCTACCCGGCCCAGGCCGACGATACCAACGCGCATGCCGCTGAACTGACGGGCCAGCGGTAGCGGCGCCAGCGGGGTCGGGCTGTGCTGCCACTGACCGCTGCGCACATAGCGGTCGCTGGTGCACAGGCCACGGCAGGCCGCGATCAACAGACCGATGGCCAGATCGGCAACATCGTCGGTCAGCGCGCCGATGGTGGCGGTGACGTGGATGCCCAGGTCGCGGCAGTAAGCCAGGTCTACCGCATCGGTGCCGACCCCGTTGACCGCCACCACTTCGACGCGGGGCAACTTCGACAGCAATTCACGGGTGATGCCGGTGTGGCCGCCGGTGATCACGCCACGGATGTTCGGGCCGTGTTCGGCCAGGTAAGCGGCTTTGTCGGTCTGCTGGAAGTACGGGCGAATGGTGAAGAGCTCGGCGAGGCGTTCGCGGATTTCAGGGATGAGGATCGGGCTCAGTTGCAGGACTTCTGGTTTCATGGGGTACCTCGTTTGATTCGGATAATGGGGGCGAGCGCTGCGCGCTCGGTCGCGAGCAGAGCTCCCTCCCACAAATGTGGTGTGTCAAGCGTCAGCCACGGCCTACGAACGGCATCTTGGTGGCCATGACGGTCATGTTCAGGACGTTGGCCGACAGCGGCAGCGCGGCGATGTAGCGCACTGCGTCGGCGACGTGCTGGACGTCGACCATGGGTTCTACGGCGATTTCGCCGTTGGCCTGGCGCACGCCACGGGTCATGCGTTCGGAGAGTTCGGTCAGGGCGTTGCCGATGTCGATCTGGCTGCAGGCGATGTCGAATTCACGGCCGTCCAGGGCCAAGGCTTTGGTCAGGCCGAGTACCGCGTGTTTGCTGGCGGTGTAGGGCGCGGTAAAGGGGCGCGGGGTATGCGCGGAGATCGAACCGTTGTTGATGATCCGCCCGCCTTGCGGTTGCTGGCGGCGCATCAGGCCGAAGGCTTCGCGACAGCACAGGAACACGCCATTGACGTTGGTGGCGATGACGTTGTCCCAGGTGTCGAGCGGCAGTTCGTCCATGGGCACGGCCGGGGCGTTGACGCCGGCGTTGTTGAAGATCACATCCAGACGGCCGTAGCGTTCTTCGACGGTGGCGAACAAGGCTTTGACACTGGCCGGGTCACGTACGTCGGTCACCACCGGCGTGGCTTCCCAACCTTGCGCTGCGGCCTGTTCGGCCACGTTCAGCAGCGGCTCCAGACGCCGCCCGGCGAGGACCACGCGGTAGCCGTCTTGCAGCAGGCCCAGCGCCACGGCTTTGCCGATACCGCTGCCAGCCCCGGTGACCAGGGCGATTTTCGAGGAGGATTTATTGGACATTGTGACGCTCCTGTTGATGTTCGCTGAATTCAGGCGGCGCGCTGGCCGACCCGGACGTCGATCTGCCCGACCCCTTCTACGCCGGCGCTGATCCGGTCGCCGGGTTCTAGCGCTGCGACGCCTTCCGGGGTGCCGGTCATGATCAGGTCGCCGGGCAGCAAGGTGATGCTGCGCGACAGGTGGCTGATGATCTCCGCCACCGACCAGAGCTGGCTCTCCAGGCGCGAGCGCTGGCGTTCGGTGTCGTTGACCATCAACCAGACTGCACCCTGTTGGGCATGGCCCTGACGGCTCACCGGCTGGATCGCGGTGATCGGTGCCGAACCATCAAAGGCCTTGGCGCCCTCCCATGGCATGCCGGCCTGTTTGGCGCTGCGCTGCTGGTCACGGCGGGTCAGGTCCAGACCGGCGGCGTAGCCCCAGACATGCTCCAACGCCTGGCTTTCCGGGATGTCCGCCCCGCCGCTGCCGATGGCCACGACCAGTTCGATTTCATGGCAGAACTCTTCGGTCTGCGGCGGGTAGGCGATCTCGCTGCGGGCTTCGATCACCGCCGAGGCGGGCTTCATGAAAAACAGCGGCACACTACGACCCTGGCCGTCGCTCCAGGGGTAGTTGCGGCCGACGCAGAACACCCGGCTGACCGGAAAGCGCTGATCGCTGCCGACCACTGGCAGGCTGGGTTGCGGAACGGGGCTGAAGACAAAATCGCTCATGGTGGTTTGACTCGGTAGGTACGGTCGATAGGTCCAGCCTAAAGCGGCTTTGCCCGGCAAAGTTGGACGAAAGCCGCTTCGTTTTGGAGTTAACAGCCTTATTGAGTCTTCAACTCGATGCGGTACAGGCGACCCAGCAGCAGCGAGTACGACAACGTGCCCATCAGCGCTACGCCGCCAATGAACCAGAACGCCAGGGCGAACGAGCCGGTGGCCTGGACGATGGCGCCGATCACAATCGGGCAGACAATCCCGCCGATATTGGCCGCCAGGCTGGTGACCCCGCCGGTCAGGCCGATCAGCTCTTTGGGCGCAACTTCCGAGACCGCCGCCCACGACGACGAGGCGATGCCCTGAGCGAAGAAGGCGATGGTCAGAATGGCGATGCAGACCAGGTTCGAATCAGTGAAATTGACCAGCACAATGGACATACCGAGCATTGAACCGACCACCAGCGGCAGTTTGCGGGCAAATGACATGCTATAGCCGCGGCGGATCAACAGGTCCGAGATGATCCCGGCGAGCAAAATGCCGATGGTGGCGCCGATGAACGGCAGCACGGCGAAGATGCCCACCTTGATGGTGGTCAACTGGCGTTCTTCGATCAGGTAGGTCGGGAACCAGGTGAGGAAGAAGTACAGCGCCGAGGTGCTGGCGAACTTGCCGATGCAGATCGCCCAGATCTGCCGGTAGCGGAACAGCTCGGCAATCTGCCGCCAATTGAATTTGGTACGTTCCTGGCTGCTTTTGACCAGGCCGCCGCCGTCTTCGATGTACTTGAGTTCTTCCTTGCTGACCTTCTTGCAGCTCAGCGGGTCGCGATACAGGAACAGCCAGACCACGCCGAACAGGATGCCGACCAGGCCGGTGCTGTAGAACACGTGGCGCCAGTCATAGGTGGTGGCCAGCCAGAGCAACGCGCCGGTGAACAGCGCGGTGCCCAGGTACTGGCCGCACACATACACGCTACTGGCCATGCCGCGCTCGCGGGCCGGGAACCAGACGGTCACCGCCCGGCTATTGGCCGGAAATGCCGGCGCTTCCATGGCCCCGACCGCCAGGCGCAGACCGAACAGTGCCGCGAAGCCGCTGGCCAGGCCCTGGCAGACGGTCACCGCCGACCAACTGATCAGCGACACACCGTAGGTCACCCGTGAGCCGAAGCGGTCAGCGATGAACCCGGCTGGCACCAGGGCCAGGGCGTAGGTCCAGGCGAAGGCGGAAAAGATCAGGCCCATCTGGATCTTGTCCAGCCCCAGGTCCTTGGCCATGAAGGGCGCAGCGATGGAGATATTCACCCGGTCGACGTAGTTGATGATGGTCGCGATCAACAGCAGGCTGAGCATGAACCAGCGTCGGCGGGTGGGCAGCCGGGTGGTGCCGGCGGCATCAAGGGGGGCGGCGCTGGTGGCGACAGACGCAGCCTGGGAATTGGGAAGGCTCGACATGGGTTGACCTCATTGTTGTTGGGATATCGAGGTTTTCAGGCAAGACAGCGCCGTCCCTGCGTGGCGCGCAAGGCATGGACTGTGTGTGTTGGCGATGTGGGTCAGGCGCGACGGGGCGGCCTGGCATGCAGATGCGGCGGCGGTGGCCACCAGCGAAGCGTGGTTTTCATTGGGCGAGCACCTTGTGATTATTGTTGATAGATGTCTGCGGCAACGCTTATCAAGGTGGTCGTACGACCGAAAAAAATCAACGCAAGGGTTAGATCGTTTTTTCACCAGAGACCGGTGTATTTTCCGGATGTCCAAAAACTCCTGCCACTGCCGGGATTCTGAACAACAACTTAAAACCTGCTGAAAACACCGTAATAGAGCCTTTAAACAGTGACCAGTAGCGACTATGGTGGTTTACCGGTGCCTCGCGATTGTCCAAACGGAACCCGCGAGATGAGCACCACGGTCATCGTACAATCGCTTGTCAGCTTGACCCGCGCCTGTACAAAATCAGCTCTGCAACCCTGGCTGCGACATCGGGCAGCCGTCGAACAAGAAGGGAGATGAACATGCAGTCAGTCAGCCGGGTACCGACCTACGGCATGCAGCAACGCAGTGAGCGGGCGGACTTTTATATCCGCGATGAGCAGGCGCGGATCGCCGAAACCGCCCTGCACCGCCACGAATATTTCCAGATCCAGGTCAATCTCGGTGGCGATACGGTGCAGCATATCGGCTCTGTGCAGCGGCCATTCCCGCGTAACGCCCTGGCGTTTATCCTGCCGCATCGCATGCACATGATCCCGCACCCGGCCGACAGCCATTTCGTGGTGATCAACTTTTCCCAGACCTTTCTGCTGCCGCACCTGGAGTGCGACCCGATGGATCTTGAAGAGGTGTCGATCCTGCTGGCACCGGAGCTGTCGCCGTTTCGCTTTCAGGAGCATCTGGACTTTATCCTCGACCAGGATGACTTCCAGGTGATCTGCACGCTGGTACAGCAGATGCGCGACCTCGACCCGCAGCGCCAGTTCGGCAGCCGGGAAATCATCAAGGGCCTGTTACTGCAACTGATCGGCAAGGTGTGCCTGAGGTTTGCCGAGCCGCTCAAGCAACTGGCCCAGGACAACGCCGCACAGACCAGCCGCCGCGATGCGCTGACGCGCATGTCGGAGTATGTGCGCAAGAACCTCGCCGACCCGGACCTGAGCCTGACCAAGGCCGCCGCCGCGACCTACCTGTCGCCCACCTACCTGACCCACTGGTTGCGCAAGGAGATCGGCAAGACCTTCAGTGAACTGGTCCTGGAGCGGCGCATGCATGCTGCGCGCAGTTATCTGCTGGGTGGCTCCAGGCCGGTGGGCGAAGTGGCGCGGCTATGTGGCTTTGCCGATGAAGCCTATTTCTCGCGGCGCTTCCGGCAGATTCATGGGTTACCGCCGGGCCAGTTCCGCCGCCAGCAGCTGGATATGGCGGTGATGCCGTAGCAGCGTAGGACCTGCTTTAGCAGGGAACTCCCCCCATTCGCGACTCAAGCCGCTCCTACCGGGTTAATGCCGATCAAAGGGGAGCGGCGGTTTGCTGTTCGCTGAAATGCCCACGGGCCATGTTGATGAAGCGTGGCAGCGCCGGGTTGTCGTTGTCGTCACGGTATACCATGTACATGTCAGCCGACAGTTGAGCATCGGCCAGGGGGCGAAACTGCAGGTGGCCGATGTACAGCTCTCGCGCCGAGGCCGGCACAATACCGATGCCCAGCCCGGCGCGCACCAGGCCCAGAATCGAGTGGGTCTGTTTGAGGTAGTACAGGTAGCGCGGCAGCACCCCGGCGCTGGCGAACAGGCCGACGATGCAGTCGTAGAAATAGCGGCCCTCTTTGGGCGAATACATCACGAACGGCTGGTGCGCCAGGTCGGTAACGGCGAGCGTTTGCCGCTCGGCCAGCGGATGACCGTCAGGCATCACCACCACCAGCGGCTCGCGGCTGGCCAGTTGGTAGCTCCAGCCCGGACGCGGCTCGGCGTGGCGCACAAAACCGATGTCGATCATGTTGGCGGCCAGCGCTTCGGTCTGGTCGCTGGAGACCATTTCATGCAGTTCGAAGCCGATATCCGGCAGTGACTGGCCCGCCGCCCGAAGCAGTTCGGGAACCATGTTGTAACCACTGACTGCCGTGAAGCCGATCACCAATTGCCCCGCCTCGCCACTGGCCAGCCGCCGGGCACTGTCGCTGGCCTGTTCGGTGTAGGCCAGCAGATGCTGGGCATCACGCAAGAACTGCCGACCGGCCACCGTCAGGCGTACCTGACGGTTACTGCGGTCAAGCAATTGCACACCCAGCGAGCGCTCCAGCAACTGGATCTGGCGGCTCAGCGGTGGCTGGGTCATGAACAAACGCTGGGCCGCGCGACCGAAGTGCAGCTCTTCGGCGACCATCACAAAACAACGAAGTTGGTGGAGTTCCACGATTCAATTCTTGTATCGAAACATTCAGGATGAATGTTAGACGTGAATCGATGCTTTTCCTAGGCTGTCGTCCAGTCCTCTACAACGACAACTCACAGGAAGACGATGATGACCCACGACATCCTGCTTACCCAGCCGGTCCCGGCACCGATCGATGCGCAGTTGCTACAGAGCTACAACGTGCATCGCCTGTATCAGGCCGATGATCAGGACGCGCTGCTCAATGCCGTCGGCGCGCGCATTCGCGGCGTGGTGACCGGCGGCGCCAAGGGCCTGTCCAACGCGCTGATGGACCGCTTGCCTAACCTGCAGATCATCGCCATCAGCGGTATCGGCACTGATGCGGTGGATCTCGATCACGCCGCCCAACGCGGGGTAAGGGTCACCACGACCCCCGGCGTACTCACCGATGATGTGGCCGATATGGCCATGGGGCTACTGATCATGAGCCTGCGTGAGCTGGGCGTGGGCGAACGTATCGTGCGCAGCGGCCAGTGGGGCACGGTCAACCAGCCGCTGGCGCGCAAGGTCAGCGGCACCCGGCTGGGCATTGTCGGCCTGGGTCAGGTCGGCCATGCCATCGCCCGCCGTGCCCAGGCGTTCGGCATGAGCATTCAGTACAACGACCTGCGCGAACAGCCGCAGACCGGCTATCGGTTCTTTGCCGACCTGCTGGACCTGGCCCGTAACAGCGATGTGCTGGTGCTGGCGGCTTCCGCTGATCTGGGCCGGGCGATCATCACCGCGCCGGTGCTCGAGGCGCTCGGGCCGCAGGGTTATTTCATCAACGTGGCGCGCGGCAAGCTGGTCGACGAACAGGCGCTGATCACCGCCCTGCAGACCCG
This sequence comes from Pseudomonas sp. StFLB209, assembly GCF_000829415.1. NCBI lineage: Bacteria > Pseudomonadati > Pseudomonadota > Gammaproteobacteria > Pseudomonadales > Pseudomonadaceae > Pseudomonas > Pseudomonas sp. StFLB209. Next base: position 1,006,643 of record NZ_AP014637.1, read on the forward strand.
CACTATCGCCGGGGCCGGGCTGGATGTGTTTGTCGATGAGCCCAACGTACCGCAAGCCCTGCGCGAGCTGGACAACGTCGTGCTGCAACCGCACCGCGCCAGTGCCACCGAACAGACCCGCCTGGCCATGGGTGAAATCGTGCTGTCGCACTTGCAGGCCTGCTTCGCCGAACCGCAACTGCGGGCAGCCATTCCGGCCTGATGCCCGCTTCTCCAGCCAATAACAACACAGCCCCTTGAGGGCATCGGAGAACACCATGAATAGCAAGACTGCGCCCATTGAGGCTGCGGTGGCAGAGACTCGCGTCGGCCGCCAGCGCTTCGTCATCCTCGCGCTGATTTTTGTCGTCACCGTACTCAACTACGCCGACCGCGCGACCATGTCGATTGCCGGCACTGAAGTGGTCAAGGAACTGGGGCTGGATCCGATCATGCTCGGCATGATCTTTTCGGCCTTCGCCTGGGCCTACGCGCTGGGGCAGATCCCCGGCGGCTGGCTGCTGGACCGCTTCGGCGCACGCCGGGTGTACGGCTGGAGCCTGTTTCTGTGGTCGCTGTTCACCATGCTGCAAGGCACGGTGGGCTGGATCGGCCTGGTCGGTTCGACCGCAGCCATTACCTTGTTTGGCATGCGTTTCATGCTGGGCCTGGTCGAGTCACCGGCCTTCCCGGCCAATAACCGTATCGTCGCCAGCTGGTTCCCGACCCGCGAACGCGGCACGGCTTCGGCGCTGTTCAACTCGGCGCAGTACATGGCCGTGGTGGTGTTTGCGCCGTTGATGGCCTGGCTGACCCACAGCATGGGCTGGGAGCATGTGTTCCTGTGGATGGGCGGCCTGGGTATTGTCGCGACCTTCTTCTGGTTCGCCCTGTACCACGACCCGGCCAGCCACCCGCGCCTGCAAAAGGCCGAACTGGACTACATGCGTGAAGGCGGCGCACTGGTCAGCCTGGAAGCCACGCGCAAAACCGAAAAACCCAAGCTGAAATGGGCCGAGGTCAAACAGCTGTTCACCAGCCGCACCCTGTGGGGCATCTATCTGGGCCAGTACTGCATTACTGCCCTGACCTACTTCTTCATCACCTGGTTTCCGATCTACCTGATCAAGGGTCGCGGCATGACCATCATGGAGGCCGGCTGGGTTGCGGCACTGCCTGCGATCTGCGGTTTTTCCGGCGGGGTGTTGGGCGGCGTGGTCTCTGACTGGCTGATCCGCCGCGGCGTCCACCCTTCGCGCGCGCGCAAGACACCGTTCGTGATCGGCATGGCGTTGTCGGCCACGCTGGTGTCGGCCAATTATGTAGACGCCAACTGGATGGTCATTGCCCTGATGGCACTGGCGTTCTTCGGCAAGGGGCTGGCCGCCGTCGGCTGGGCAGTGCTCTCCGATACCGCACCGAAAAACATGGTGGGCCTCAGTGGCGGCGTGTTCAACGGCATCGGCAACACGGCGGGGATCATCACCCCGGTGGTGATCGGCTACTTCGTTGCAACCACAGGTTCGTTCAACGCCGCACTGTGGTTTGTCGCCGCCCACGGGCTGGTCGCAATCCTGGCCTATACCGTGATTGCCGGGCGCTTCGAGCGGGTGGAGATAGCCAAATAACCCGCACTGCCGGGGTCAGGCATCCGACGCAGCCTCGCCAATATGGATGGCCAGCCATACGGTGGGCTGCGCCGGGTCGGTAAAGGTGACGCGGTGTTGCCTGCCTGCCGGAATGAACAGATGATCGCCAGGCGCCAGGGCGGTTTCGACATCGTCCATCAGCACCCTGGCCGAACCGCTCAACACCACGACCCATTCATCATGGGCCTGCTGATACGGACGCTCAGGCGGCGTGACCTGCCCTTGGGAGACGATCCGCTCGACCCGACAGCCTGGCCTGACCAGCAGATCGGTGAAAACCTCTGCCTGACGGGCATCGGGAAGCGGGGTGAACAGGTTGGCGGGGGTCGGCATGGGGGCTGGCTCGTGCGTGAAAGGCTGGCGCCCAACCTTACCGCAGGAGCAGCCGGGCGGCGATTCGCTTTAGCTGCGATGATGCCTTCGCGGCTAAAGCGGATCGCCGCCCGGCCGCTCCTACGGGTACCGGTCCAAGCACCATCAGCTCAGATGAAAGCGCGCCGTGTTGTCGTTCAGTGCCCGGCTGCCTTTGCTCAGGGTATCGGCGGCCTGGTTGACTGCCCGGGCGCCGTCGAGCAACCGCCCGGCAGCCTGATCGACCTGCTGGATACTGCCACTGACCTGGTCAGCCGTGGAGGCTTGCTCTTCCACCGCCGTGAGGATCTGCGCCAGGGTGTCGGTCACGCTCTGTACTGCGCTGGCGATTTCGCCCAGCCGCACGCCCAGGCCGGTCACTGACTGCGCGTCGTCCACGGCCTGGCCACACGCGGCTTCCATCAACTGGACAGCCTGGGTCACGGTGCTGCGCAGGCTGTCGACGGTGTTGGCAATCTGTGCAGTAGAGGCCTGGGTTCGCTGCGACAGGCTGCGTACTTCATCGGCCACCACGGCAAAGCCGCGCCCCTGTTCGCCCGCCCGCGCCGCCTCGATGGCCGCATTGAGCGCCAGCAGGTTGGTCTGTTCGGCGATGCCGCGAATGGCATCGACCACCGACTGGATCTGCTGACCTTGCTCGCTGACCCGCCCCAATGCCGCCGCAGTGTCGGTCAAACGACGATTGAGCTGCTGGATACTGTCGGTGGTGCGCTGGCTGTCGCGGCTGCTCTCTTCGGCAATCTTGCGAGTCTGCCGGGCACTGTCGGAAGCCTGCTCGCAGCTCTTGGCCACGCCCTGGGAAGTGGCGGCCAGCTGTGTGGCGGCTGCCGCAATCTGGCTGATCTGTTGCTGCTGGTCCTCAACCTCGCCCAGAGTGTCGTTGGACTGCGCATTGAGGGTCTGCACGGCCGAGCCCAGTTGCAGGGTCTCGTGATTGACGCCCAGCAGGCTGGTCCGCAATTGCACCACCGCGACGTTCAGCGCCTGGCTGATGACGGCCAGTTCGTCGCGGCCCTGCACCGAAACCTCGACGCACAGATCGCCGTCACGCAGCGACTCGGCCAGGGTGGTGATACCGCTGGCACTGCGGCGGATCGACGCTTGCAGGCAGGCAAACAGATAGAGCGCAGCGATCAGCAACACGCCGAAGGTCACCCCGACCGGGATAAATTCCCGATTGGACTTGTTATGGTAGTAGCCCAGGCGCTCGTTGAGCGACACCAGAGACTGATTTCGCAGCCCGGCCATCTCGTCCAGCAGGCGGTCGACACTGCGCTCGAACTCCACCGGCTTGAGCTTGATCGTGCCGCCAAACACACCGTCATCGAGCACCTTCAGTTCTTCCGCGAGCACCTGCATGCTCGCCGCGTAACGGTTGGCCCAGGGTTGCAGCTCTGGCGGCAGCCGGGTTTGCAGAATGTTTGCAGTCTTGACCATCTGGTCGCGGGCATCGTCAATGCGGCTGCGCAGGTCACGCATCTGCAGCCGGCTTTGCAGGCTGAACTGGCCGCTGACCACGGACGTCTGGCCAACACTGGCCATGCGCCCGATGCGCTCGATCAGGTCGGGGGTCTGCTGGGTGGAGAGCTGCATCAGCAGGTAGGTTTCCAGCCACGGATCCAGGATCAGGCCGGTGTCGATCGCGACCTGTTCGCGCACACCTTGCAAATGACTGATCGCGGCGGTGAAGCGCTCATAGCCATCCGGCCACCAGCCCACACTGCGCAGCGATTGCGTATCCATACCGGTAACAGAAGCCTCCAGGACTTTGTAACGGGCAAAGGTGTCGGCACTGGCCTGTTCCGCCTTCAGCGCAGCGCCGAGGCGTTCCAGCGCCTGCTTGATGCGCGGCACCGCAGCGTCGATCTGCTCCATGATCTGCCGCGCTTCGGGAGTCGGCTCACGCAGGATGTCCACGGCCTTCCAGCGCGCCGCACGGTCGCGCTGGGCGACCAGTTCTCGATCCAGATCTTCGAGCACCAGCAATTGGCGCACGCCCGATTGCTCACCGGCGATCACTGCCAGCTTGGCGCGATATTCACTGCCGATCATCCACAGGCTGCCCACCAGAGGCAGCATGAACAAGAGAAATAACAGCTGAAACTTGCGAGCAAACCCAAAGCGCCCCAGCAGGCGCATACCCGGCGACAACAAGCTGTCCATGGACTTCCCCCAACACGTGGATACCTTTGCGGCACAGCCTGCTCAGGTATCTTTCTTATAAATTAGAAGCAAAATGCCATGCTTATGTTTCCGATCCAGGTCGGCATCTGTCCGATGCTACGGGCACGACACTGACCCGCCTGAAAACGTCATGGCAATTCGATAGCAAGATCCGGACCGAAGCGCATCGGGTAATGATCAGCGGCACCCGCCTGACGTCCACGACCAAAAACGCACCATTTGTGTGCGCGGTTACACAGCAGACGTCACTGGAAGAAACAACCGGTGGGAAGGCAACGACAGGGACCACAGCGCAAATCGCTAAGCGATTGATCGCATGGAAATATTTTTAAGATATTCGCTTGACACCTATCTGATATCGGCGAATAATGCGCGCCACTTGGCTACATAGCTCAGTTGGTTAGAGCATAGCATTCATAATGCTGGGGTCCGGGGTTCAAGTCCCTGTGTAGCCACCAAGTTCACAATAAAGCCCGCCTAGTGCGGGCTTTGTTGTTTCTGGGGATCTGCAATCGCTCTTCCCCGCGCCCGCCCTGCCGTTTACGCTCATTCAAATAACGCCCTGCTCCATCGCTCAGGTAAAGGAATCCCTATGCGCTGTGCTCTAGCTCTGACCTTGTTCTGCCTGCCCGCTGTCGCTTCTGCCGATTGCACCGCACAGCTGGCCGGTTGGGCGAAAAAGCTGCATCCCGATCTGACCTTCTCTGCCCAACATTCGGTGTGCAAGGCCTCTCCTGTCGATGCCAAGCGAACCCTGGCAGCCTTGGCGTTTGTTGAAAGCGGCGATGAGGAGGACGGCGCGACCTACGGGCTGGAGGTTCTCAGCGCTGTAGGTGGCCAGATCGAGCAGCACGTCTATGAAAGTGCGGCGATCAGTTCCGATGCAGTGCGCTTCGAAAGTCTGAGCCTGGACACTGCACGCTATCACCTGACACCTGAGCTGCGCGCATTTGGGGTGCGTGCCAGTTATGTCGGCTCATCACGTGTGAACCCGTTCTCCTCCACCGACCTGAGCCTGTATGTGCTCGACGGCGCCAAGCCGCGCAAGGTTCTGGACAAGCTGGAAGTACAACGTTCAGGCGGTGAGTGGGATGGCAACTGCCAGGGCGAGTTCTATGACATTACCAGCAGCCTGGCGATCGACAAGACGCTTAGCCATGGTTATGCGGGCCTGGCGGTGACGGAAAAGACGGTAGAGTCGCGCTCGTTCGCGAAGCACGATGATTGCAGTAACAGCGAGAGCAAGCCGGTGACCAAGAGGTACCTGGTGACCTACGATGGCACCCACTATGTAGTGCCAGGCCAGGGCAAGCATCAGTGATGCAGAATGGGCCTGAGTGAAATCGGCAGCGCATCACATTTCTGACGTGTTGCCCGCAAACAGCCAGGGATGCGGGACGACATATCGACAGACTTGGACTAGATTGGTGAACGCTCTCCTATTTCCAAGCGCCCGGCACCCGCAGTGCCAAGGATGCCCAGATGCTGCTTTCCCATGCCGATCTGCGCCACATCATGGAAACCGCGTTCGTCCCGTCACTGTGCAAGTGCACCATCACTGCCGACGGGCTGATGAGTCTCGAACTGAGCCATCCCAGAACCCAGGCTGAGGAATTCAGCCTGAGCGGCATTCCGGTCGCTCAGCTGGACACCGGACGCGCCATTGCATCGCTGGTGCTGGGCATCCGCGAAGAGGTCAGGTTGCGTCAGGTGGCCCGGCCGCTGCGAGCCATGCATCAGGCCTGAGTTCGCTCGGCCAGCGCGGCTGGTCGTACCAGTCGAGCAGCGGGCGCATAAAACTGCGCTCGTAACTGATGATGAATTTTTTCTCGGTTGCCAGTTGCACGGCCTCGATGCATTCAGGGTCAGTGGCGGCCTGTTCGCGATAACGTTCGTAGTCGGCCAGGCTGGGGAAGCTGAACAGGCAGTAGGCGACGTTATTGGCACCTTCTGACGGCAGGAAGTAGCCGTGGTGCAGCCCTCCCATGCGCCCGACCAGATGAATCCAGCGACGGCAATAGGCTTCGAAATCGACCAGTTGATAAGGGTCAATGATGTAGCGGACGTGGCAGGTGATCACTGGATCATTCCTTTGAAAAAACCGGGGCGCCATTCTAACCCGGCGTTCAGCCCACTCTTCTTGAGTTACTCAGAAGACAAACTGATTGAGCGCTGCAAGCCCACCGACTATCCAGACCGCCGCGCCCAACGCGGTGACCCATTCCGAGCTCGGCTTGCCTGATAACCATGACTCACGAGGTGACCATTGACCCAGCGTTATCAGTTTGAGCAACAGCCAGCCAGCGGGATAGAAAAGACAACGCAGGACAAACTCAACAATGAGTTCCAGCAATGCGTCCAGCATCAAAACTACTCCCTGATAGAGGCCATCGAAAATGGCCGCATGATCTTATCAGGTCACAGACCGTCATAAATCACCTGCAATTACCCTAATGGCCAGTATCGCCTTGCAAGGTGCGCGGCTGGCAAAGTGAAGGCCTTTTTTCAGGCCCCCAAGGAACACCACCCAATGCTGACCCTGAACATCGGCCCTCTGGCACTGGCCATGCAGCATGTGCTGATCATTGGCAGCCTGCTGCTGGCGAGCCTGACCGGCTGGCGTGTGGGCCGCCGTCAGGGGCTTAACCCGGAGAAGCAACTGTTTGGCCTGCTGATTACGGCATTGCTGGCGGCTCGTCTGGCCTTCGTGGCGGTGTATTTCCAGCATTACCGAGACCAGCTCTGGGGAATTGTCGATATCCGTGACGGCGGCTTTATCGCTGAGGCGGGGCTGTTGGCTGCGCTGCTTATGGGCGCCTGGAAGCTGTATAAAAACCCGCCGCTGCGCAAGCCGTTGGGCATAGCGATGATGGTCGGTTTATTCGCCTGGGGTGCGGGTAATCTTGTCTTGCACTGGCAGGAACGAGAATCACGCCTGCCTGATCTGGCGTTGGTCGAGCTGGACGGCAAGCCGGTCAACCTGCAGGCGTATCGTGGCACGCCGCTGGTCATCAATTTGTGGGCAACCTGGTGCCCGCCGTGCAGGCGCGAGATGCCGGTGCTGATGAAAGCCCAGGCCGAACATCCGCAGATGACCTTCCTGTTCGTCAATCAGGGTGAAACAACGGATGAGATCCAGCGCTTCATGCAGTCCCAAGGGCTGGAGTTGAGCAATGTACTGCTCGACCGACACAACCAACTCGGCAAGCTGGCCGGCTCCATGGCCTTGCCAACCACCTTGTACTTCGACAGTGAGGGTCGGCAGGTCGGCAATCACTTGGGTGAGCTGTCGCAGGCCAGCCTGGCGCGGGCCTTGAAAAGCCTGCAAAACAGTGAGGAGTCAGGCCAGTGAAGCGGTTGCCATCCTCTTACGGATTGACTAGTCTCGCCCCCATGATCATTTTCGCGCTGACCTCGACCACCACTACCACGACCGCCCATGGCGGGTCGCGTGCGGTGTCGTGAGTAACTGAAGCACGATCCCCCAAGGCCCCGCCAGCGATGGACGGGGCCTTTTTATTGCCCGTGTCGCTGGCTTTTCAAGCAAGGAGAAGCGACATGCACGCACTATTGGTTCTGGATATGCAGGTCGGGCTGTTCCATGGCCCGGACACGCCTTGGCAAGCCGAGCGGCTGCTCAATACGGTCAATGAATTGCTGGGCAAGGCCCAGGCAGCGGGAGCACCGGTGTTCCTGGCCCGTCACGTCGGCCCGTCTGGCTCGCCCATCGAACCGGGCAGCAACCTGACCCGCCTGATCGATGAACTGCATCTGAGCGGCAACGAGCATATTTTCGAGAAAACCCGCCCCAGCGCGTTTGCCGGCACTGATCTGGTTGAACGCCTGCACGCGGCAGGCACAAAAAGCCTGGTGATCGTCGGCCTGAAGACTCAGTACTGCGTGGACAGCACCTGCCGCGCCGCACGCGAGCTGGGCTTCGATGCGGTGCTTATCGAAGACGGCCATAGCTGCTCTGACACGCCAGCTCTCAAGGCCGAACATATTGTTGCCCACCATAATGCGACCCTCGCCGGGCCGTTTTGCCGAGTGGTGCATTCACAGGACTGGCAGTTCGATTGAGCTACGATTGTCTCCTTCAGAGTGACAGTAAAACGCTTTTCAGCCGATTTATCCCATCCCGGTAAATCCTTAATCTGTGTCCAAGTTGAACGCAACGCCACTTACCCCACAACTTCTCAGATAAAGGATCTACCCCATGGCCAACTTCACCTACAACCGCCTGAACAAAGACGACGCCGCTGTACTGCTGATCGACCACCAGACCGGCCTCATTTCGCTGGTGCAGGACTTCTCGCCCAACGAGTTCAAGAACAACGTGCTGGCGCTGGGTGACCTGGCCAAATTCTTCGAGCTGCCAACCATCCTCACCACCAGCTTCGAGCAAGGCCCCAACGGCCCGCTGGTGCCGGAGCTCAAAGAGCAGTTCCCGGATGCGCCGTACATCGCCCGCCCTGGCCAGATCAACGCTTGGGACAACGAAGACTTCGTCAAGGCGATCAAGGCCACCGGCCGCAAGCAACTGATCATCGCCGGTGTCGTCACCGACGTGTGCGTGACCTTCCCGGTGCTGTCGGCCCTGGAAGAAGGTTTTGAAGTGTTCGTGGTGACCGATGCTTCCGGCACCTTCAATGAAACCGTGCAACAGGCCGCGTGGAACCGTATGAGCCAGGCTGGCGCCCAACTGATGAACTGGTTCTCGGTGGCGTGTGAGCTGCACCGCGACTGGCGCAACGATATCGAAGGCTTGGGCAACCTGCTGAGCCAGCGCATTCCCAACTACCGCAACCTGATGAACAGCTATGCAGCGCTGGCTTCGCACTGATTGACGCAATACCCGGTAGGAGCGGCTTCAGCCGCGAACGCTTCAGCAGCGAAGCTTTAACCACGAAAGATTCGCGGCTGAAGCCGCTCCTACGAGGTTCCGTGCTTAGCGCAGGATACGACCGGTTACTCGTTGAGCAGCTTTTTCACGCTCTCGACCATGGCTTCGATTTCGAACGGTTTTTCAAAGACCTTGGTGAACAGCTCAGGCCTGGCCGAGCCCAGGTGTGCCTGGGCGCCACTCATCAAGACAATGGGAATGGTGGAAAACTGAGGGTTTTCCCGCACGGCAGCGGCGAACTCCATGCCGTTCATGCCCGGCATCATGTAGTCGGTGATAATCAGGCCCGGTCTTTCCCGGTCCAGGATCGTCAGCGCCTTTTGCGCAGTGCCCGCGGTGACAGTCAGAAAGCCCTCATCCTCCAGCGCGAAGCTCAGGATCTCAGCGATCAGGTACTCATCATCGACAATCAGAATCGTGGTCATAGCGCGCCCACCCTGCTCAATGAGTCATGGGCGAGATGACGGTTGTGAATCTGCACCGTTGTCGTCGTTGAATACATGAGAAAAAGCCTTGCGAACGTCTATGCCCTGATTACCTATCACCAGCTCGAGAAGCGCAGGATCATAAGCACTGTCCCTAACTTTAAGGATGGACAGGTGCCGTTTAAGTTCAGAGTCTGATTCTGCGAATCTGACCAGCAGCAGGTTATCGACAATTCCGGACAAATCCGAAGCCGGGGCATCGACCACTTCACCCAGGATACTGCGCACCTCCCAGGAAGCGATCACGGTGACGTTGCGGCTGCGCAGCTCTCCCATCAACGCCGTGTACAGATCGAGAATCCGCGATCGGTCTGCTGCCGTTCTGGCCATGCCACCAAGGCTGTCGATGAACACCCGGCGGATGGATTTCTGCTCGACCAAGCGCAGCAGTTCGAGGGCCAGTTTGTCGATCTTTTCCGTGGTGACCGAACGCCAGAGCAGTGTCAGTGCACCCTCAGCCTCCAGCGACGCGAAATCACGTCCCAGCGCTTTGGCTTTCAGCCGCAGGCGCTGGGGAGACTCGTAGAAACCGAAGTGCAGCCCCGGCTCTGCTACCGTGGACTCGGCCAGGAAGTTGATGCCTATAGACGTCTTGCCCGAGCCGGAAGGCCCCATGATCAGCGAGACCGAGGAGGACACCAGACCACCGCCGATGAGCGGGTCAAGCGAAGCCAGGCCACTGGGCACCAGCCCCAGCGTGTCGCTGTCACGCATGGCTGAATGAGTCACGGTGCTCTCAAGGCGCGGATAGACCACCAGGCCGTCATCGGTGATCTCGCACTCATGATCGCCGGCCAATGCCGCACTGCCGCGGGTTTTGCGCATCTTGATGCGGCGTACCAGCCGTGAGCCGAGCTGTTCTTCACCCAGTTCCAGCACGCCATCGACCATGGTGTGCTCCGGGCTGCCGTCGTCGAGTTGCGAGCTGGTCAGGAAGAATACCGTGCAGCCGGCAAAGGCGGCATGGCCCTGCAATTCGGAAATGAAACGCTTGGTATTGAGCGGCGAGTCGGCCTTGGAGCGGGCGTTGAGCAGGCCGTCGAGAATCATCACTGTCGATTTTTGCCGCGAGATTTCCCGCCGCAGCAGCTTCACGACTTCATCCAGACCTTCGTTTTCCATGGTGTCGAAGGCGCTGATGAACTGGATCTCTTCGCCGATCCGGTCTTTGTCGAAAAAGCTTAGGGTCGAAAGGAACTGGAACAAACGTTCATGAGGTTCGGCCAGCAGGGTCGCGAACAACACGCGCCCGCCGTCGCGCACGTGGTTGAAGCCAATCTGATTGGCCAGGATCGTCTTGCCCGATCCGGGGCGCCCCTGAATGATGTAGGAGGATCCTGAAACGAAGCCTCCCTTCAGCAGCTCATCAAGCCCTTCAATTCCGCTCTGAAGGCGTTTTAGCTGGTTCAAGATCTCTTTCTCCCGGTATTCGGCAACGCCGGCATGCTCGTTCAGAACACGCTCAAGTGACGCATTCTGGCTCTGTTATAAAAGCTTCTCAACCCTGAGCTCTTGTGATCTTTCAAGTCCGTGGTCGCGAACGACCTTTGATCTGGACAACAAACCAATTGAAAAGATCTTGAACGGTTACAGAAAATCCTTGTCGGGCCACGACTCAGAGTGACAGGGCACTTTAACGAGCACTGCTCGATGGCTGGCGGTCTGAACCGTCTTCACCCGGCGAAATAGCTCAATGCCATCAAGCAATTATTGGAGGCTGTCATGCACGGGCGGTAGGATAAGCCCTGGCAGCCATTAGTCAGCCGGTCATTTTTGACCGCAGGTCTTCAGGGAAAGGGGGCACTGTCATTTTTCAACCGGTTTTCAGGTGTCCCCATGCTAAATCCCACATTGACCCGCTGGGTGGCTACACAGCACAGCCGTCAGTTGATCCTGCGCCTGCTCCCGGCGATTGCGGCGCTGGCGCTGTTAATCGGCCTGGGTTGTTACTTGCTGATCAAAAACGCCCTGAGTCAGGATGCCGATGTCCAGCAGCGCTCGCGGGTGTTCATCGCACGCACCCTCGATCAGGTGCGCAATGAAGTGGGCCGCAACATCATCAACTACAGCAAGTGGGGCGAGGCCTATAAGAACCTGCACCTGAAAGTGGACAAGGTCTGGGCCGATGACCAGCGTAATGTCGGCGACATTCCGTTCGACCTGTATGGCTACAACGCGGTGCTGGTGGTCAACCCGCAGGACCAGACCGTCTACTCAGTGATTGATGGCAAGGCGTCCAACGTACAGGCCAGCCAGTGGCTGCAAGGCGACCTGGCCGCGCTGCTGGCCGATGCGCGGGCCACTGACAAGGAAGAAGGCAGTATTGTGCGGGCCATGCAGGTGGGCGATACCCCGGCGCTGGTGGCGGCGGCCGCTATCACGCCGGGCTGGGACCCGGCGATCCAGGCCACTACCGGGCCGCCATCCGTGATGATTTTCGCGACCCTGCTTGATCGCGACGAGCTGGCACATCTGAGCGAAACCTATGGTTTGCCCGCCATGACCCTGGCAGCCAGTGCGCTGCCCGGTCAGGAGTCGATGCGCCTGCCGGACTCAACGCTGCTGTTGCACTGGACGCCGCCCCATCCGGGTATGGACCTGCTGCGCCAGACCCTGCCGCTGTTCATCGCGGCGGTGCTGGCCCTGATCGGCGTGCTGACCGTGCTGCTACGCCACGCCCTGGCGTCGGCACGGCAGATTGATGCGCAGTTCGAGGCACTGCTGCGCAGTCAGGCCGAAGCCCGGCACCTTTCCCAACATGATTTTCTGACCGGCCTGCCCAATCGCTATCAGCTGACCCGCCACCTTGGTGATCTGCTGGAGCAGACGCCGGCTCGCCCGCTGGCCTTGCTGTATCTGGATCTGGACCGGTTCAAGCCGGTCAACGACGCGCTGGGCCATGCTGCTGGCGATCAGGTGCTGCAGGAAGTCGCGCATCGTTTGCAAGCGCAACTGGGCGAGCAAGCCATGGCTGCGCGACTGGGCGGGGACGAATTCGTGGTTGTGCTGCAGGGCAATCCGGCACCTGCCAGCCTCGATCAACTGTGCGCACGCCTGATAGGCACACTCAGCCAGCCGATCAGGGTGCAGGAGCGCGACGTGCTGATCGGCGCCAGCATCGGCATCGCTTTGGCCCCGCAACAGGCGCATACCGTCAGCGAACTGCTGCGCCTGGGCGACCAGGCGCTGTACCAGGCCAAAACCGCCGGGCGCAATACCTGGCGGATCTACACCGCAGAGCCTGGCTGACGCCTTTGGCTGTCTTGCTTAAAGCCGGAACTTGCCCACCAGGCCATTGAACGACACGGCCAGGCGCGACAATTCCTGACTTGAAGCGCTGGTCTGATTGGCACCTGCGGCGGTCTGGGTCGACAGGTCCTGGATATTGACAAGGTTACGGTCCACCTCACGAGCCACATGGGCCTGCTGTTCGGATGCCGTCGCAATCAACAGATTGCGATCGTTGATTTGCGCGATGCTCTGCGCGATGCGCTCCAGTGACTGACCGGTGGCCTGGGCCAGGGTCTGGGTCTCGCTGGCCAGGCTGCGACTGTTGCCCATGGCCCGCACGGCCTGGTCAGCGCTGCTCTGCACCGAGCCGATCATGGCTTCGATTTCACCGGTGGACGCCTGGGTACGCGCGGCCAGGGCGCGGACCTCGTCGGCGACCACGGCAAAACCGCGCCCCTGCTCGCCGGCACGGGCCGCTTCAATGGCCGCGTTGAGGGCCAGCAGGTTGGTCTGTTCGGCGATGCCGCGAATCACGTCCAGCACCTTGCCGATCTCGCGCACTTGCCCTGCCAGCTCTTCGACCTGGGTGGTGGAGCTGGAAATCTCGGCACTGACCGTATCGATGGCCTTGACCGCGTTGCGGGCCTGGTCGCGGCCACTGGCTGCTTCGTCACTGGTGAGCTTGGAGGCATCGGAGGTCGACATGGCATTGCGAGCCACCTCTTCAACGGCGGCAGTCATTTCGGTCACCGCGGTTGCCGCCAGCTGAATTTCATCGTTCTGACGGGTCAGGCCGCGGCTGCTTTCTTCTGTGACGGCATTGAGTTCTTCAGCGGCGGAAGCCAGTTGGTCGGCTGCGCTGGCAATCTGCTGGATGGTGCCTTTCAGACCGTTTTGCATATCGCCCAGGGCCGCGAGCAACTGACCGGCTTCGTCGCGACGGGTGCTGACAATGGGCTGGGTCAGGTCGCCACTGGCGACCCGTTGGGCACTGATCACAGCGCTGGAAATCGGTGCGCTGATGATCCGGCTGATGAATAGACCAAGAGCGAACGCGGCGATAAAAGCGATGGCGATACCGATATACAGGGTCAGCTTGGCCGAAGCCTCTTGCTGGGTGGCATCAGCCGCACCTTCACCGATCTGGCGGTTGTTCGATTCGACCATGATGGTCAATTCGTCGATGACTTTGACATAAGCACGGTGTACATCAGCATCGATGAACGCGCGGGCGGCTGCCAGGTCACCCGAACCGAGCAGGGTCACAGCGCGATCAACCAACGCCTGATAGGCCGGCCAGTCCTGCTCCATCTTGTCACCGGCTGCACGCTCGTCGTCGGCCAGCGGCGTGGCGCGATACTGGGCAAAGGCTTTTTCAGCTGCACTGCGGCTTTCACGCATCTTGCCGATGATTTCATCGCGAGCGCTTTGCGGCGCATTGGATGCATAGGCGGATACCAGGCGATACAAGTCGCGGCTCTGGGTGACCGCGCTGGTCTTGGTTTCGGCGGTCTTGGCCACCGAAATGAGGTTATTGGTGAACACCAGGCGCAGACTGTCGGACAGTTCGCCGATACCCCGGCTGCCTATCAGGCCCACCACAAGAGTAATCACGGCGCACAGCGCAAAGGACAGCAGCAGCTTGGTCGAGAGTTTCGCATCGTAGAACCAATTCATACGCAGAGCCTTCCAGAGATCATCAGGGTTGAACCAGGCACGGTTTGCCAAACGTGTGTTCATGACGCTATCGGCCACGTTCGATCAGCGTTGAGGGATGGACGAAGGTTTTTCTGCCGTACGGTCATCGGCGCAGAGGTTGGCGGTCGAGGAAATTTTCACACTGGCCGGGTTACCATGGCCGCCCATTCTGTAGAGAGCCATAAACCCGGATGTGCGCTGCAATCAATGCAACCTCTGCGTTACCCAGTGTTCTTGCAGGCCCGATCCTGCGTCGTCAGGAGAGCAATCGGCTAGTGTTGTGGCTGGTCGGTTCACGGCCGCTTGCACCAACCCTGCGGCTGATATTCAACGATGCTCAGGGCCAGCGGCAGCAGCACGACTATGCGCTGAACGACGAGCAGTGCCAGGTGATCGCCATTGGTCGCCATGCTTTCGTGCACCTGATTGACCTGCAGCTCGACAACCCGCTGCCGTGCGACGTGCAGATCGACTATGACCTGCTGCTCGACGAAGCACAGGCGTCGATAGCGAACTGGGCGCCACATTTGCTGTATGCCAGTGCAGCGCTGCCGAACTTCGTGATTCGCAGCCGGATCGATCACATGCTGCATGGCTCGTGCCGCAAACCGCACCATCCAGCCGCCGAAGGGCTGCTGTGTGCCGACCGCTTGCTGGCCGCCGGGCCCAGGCCGCAGGAGCGCCCGGCCCTGCTGATGATGAGTGGCGATCAGGTCTACGCCGACGACGTCGCAGGTCCCATGCTGCGTGCCATTCATGCCTTGATCCAGCGCCTGGAGCTGTTCGACGAACAGCTTGAGGGCGCGGTGGTGGACGACAGTATTCAGCTCTACGACCACCCGGCCAGCTATTACCGCCGCGCCGAGCTGCTGCCGGCACTCAAGAGCAACGAAACCCTGCGCGAACGCTTCTTTGGCGGGGTCAACAAGCCGGTGTTCACCAGCAGCAACGCCGATAACCATCTGGTGACCCTGGCCGAGATCATGGCCATGTACCTGCTGGTCTGGTCGCCGGTGCCCTGGACACTGATCGACATCAGCGCACCGCAACTCGATGAGCAGCGCCGCGAGCGTTATCGATATGAACAGGAACTGGTCGAAGGTTTCAGGCAAGGCCTGCAAGGCAGCGCACGGGTCATGGCTCATTTGCAGTGCCTGATGATCTTCGATGACCACGATGTCACTGACGACTGGAACCTGTCGGCCAGTTGGGAAGAAACTGCCTATGGCCACCCGTTTTCACGGCGCATCATCGGCAATGCGCTGGTCGGCTATCTGTTGTGTCAGGGTTGGGGCAATAACCCGGACGTCTTTACCGAGGCCACCGAACAGTTCCATGCCCTGAGCTGCCGCGCCATGAATAACGACGGCATGCTCGATAACCAGACGCTGGACGCGCTGATCGACAGTTTGCTGCGCTTTGAGCAATGGCATTACGTGTTGCCCACCGAGCCGGCGCTGGTGGTGCTCGACACCCGCACCCGGCGCTGGCGCAGCGAGTCGAATCTGGCTCAGCCTTCCGGGCTGCTCGATTGGGAGGCGCTGTGCGAGCTGCAGCAGGAGTTGATCGATCACAAGAGCGCGATCATCGTGTCACCGGCACCGGTGTTCGGGGTCAAGCTGATCGAGGCCATCCAGCGAATTTTCAGCTGGTGCGGCTACCCGTTGCTGGTCGATGCGGAAAACTGGATGGCCCACCGCGGCGCGGCCCAGGTGATCCTGAATATCTTTCGGCATTCACGCACGCCGGGCAATTACGTGATTCTGTCCGGCGATGTGCACTACTCGTTTGTCTACGAAATCCTGATCCGTCATCGCAAGGGCGCACCGCATATCTGGCAGATCACCAGCAGCGGGATCAAAAATGAATTCCCGCAGCGTCTGCTGGCTATATTCGACCGGCTCAACCGCTGGCTATACTCACCGCGTTCCCCACTGAACTGGTTCACCAAGCGGCGCTTGATGAAGGTCATTCCGCGCACGCCGGAACACAGCAAGGCCGGCGAACGGTTGTGGAACTCGGCAGGCCTCGGCCAAGTGTTCTTCAATGAGCAAGGGCAACCTACCCTGATCAACCAGCTCAATGCCGACGGCACCCCGCCGACCCGCTTCATGGAGCCGGATCAGGACCAGAAAGGTCTGGACCGTAGTTGGTTCAATGAACCCGGGCAAAGTCAGCGCTGAACCTTATGGCGCTTGGCCCGGTCGATAGCTCACTGGCCAGGGACTCCCTGGCATGGCTTCCTGGAGAACAGCAAGTGATATCCAACCCACGTATCGCCAGGCTCAATGCCTGGGGCGCCCACGGTTTCACTGCCACCGGCGTGGTTCTGGCGTTTCTGGCCACCATTGCACTGTTCGAGAATCAGCCCAAGGCCTGCCTGTTATGGCTGGGCGTGGCGCTGATCGTGGACGGCGTGGACGGCTCGCTGGCGCGCAAGCTCAATACCAGTTCGGTGCTGCCGCATTTCGACGGCTCTACCCTGGATCTGGTGATCGACTACCTGACCTACGTGTTTATCCCGGCGCTGTTCATCTACTGGTATATCCCGCTGCCCGATTACACCAAACTGCTGAGCACCTCGATCATCCTGGTGTCATCGCTGTTCTGCTTTTGCAACGTCGACATGAAAAGCAAGGACAACTACTTCCAGGGCTTTCCAGCCGCCTGGAACGTGGTCGCGCTGTGCCTGTTCATCCTGCCGATATCACCTTGGGCAACCTTCCTGACCATCGTCGCGCTGGCACTGCTGACTGTGACCCGGGTGAAGTTCCTGCACCCGTTCCGGGTGCGTCGCTTCATGCCGGTCAATATTGCCGTGACCACGGTATGGCTGGTGTGCAGCGGCTGGCTGATCATGACCCACCCCCATGAAAGCGCAGTGGTGATGGGGATATGGCTGCTGATGTCGGCTTATTTCCTGGGCGTGTGTATCTGGCGCACCTCGCTGGAATGGCTGGGGCGGCTCAAGGGCTAGCCTGCGGGTCCGGTTGCCTGGCGAAGCGGTAAGTGGCCGTACAACACAGCAACAACCCGACGCCAGCCAGTAGCCCGCCGACGATGCCAACATTGGCCACGCCCAACTGGCTGCTGACCACACTGCCCAGCAGCGCCCCACCACCGATGCCGATATTGAAGATGCCGGAAAACAGCGACATCGCCACATCGGTGGCATCCGGCGCCAGGTTCAGCACCCGAGCCTGCTGGAGCAGGCCGAAACACATCATCGCCACGCCCCACACCACGCCCAGTGCCGTAATCGCCGCGGTACTGCCCGATACCGGCAGCAAGAGCAGCAGGCACAGCGCAAGAACACTGATGGTGCCGATCAGCAGGCCATTGGGAAAGCGGCTGCTGAACAGGCTGAAGATGACCGAACCGATGACTCCGGCCCCACCGAACACCAAGAGCAACAACGTCGTCATTGCACCTGACAGGTGGGCGACGGTCTGGGTAAAAGGTTCGATGTAGGTGTAGGCAGTAAAATGCGCCGTGACCACCGTTGCGGTCAGCACATACAGCACGACCAGACGTGGACGCTTGAACAGCATCGGCAAGCTGCGCAACGAGCCGGAGTTCTGGCTGGGCAACAACGGCAAGGCGCGCCAGATCAGCAATAGCGTCAGGCCCGACACGCCTGCAATGACCAGAAATGTGGTGCGCCAGCCCAGCGCCTCGCCGAGCATGCGCCCCAACGGAATCCCCAGCACCATGGCCAGCGAAGTACCGGTGGCCAGCAAGCCCAGCGCCTGCACTTGCTTGCCTGGCGGCGCAACGCGCACTGCCAGCGATGCGGTGATCGACCAGAACACCGCATGGGCAAAGGCGATCCCGACCCGGCTGACCAGCAACATGCCAAAGCTGCTGGCAACGGCCGATACCAAGTGACTGAAGACAAATAACCCGAAGAGCGCAATCAATAGCTTGCGCCGCTCGATATTTCGGGTAAGCAGCATCATCGGCAGCGACATCAGCGACACCACCCAGGCGTAGATGGTCACCATCAGGCCGACTTGTGCAGGCGTCATAGCGAAGCTGTCGCCGATATTGCTCAACAGGCCGATGGGCACAAACTCAGTGGTGTTGAAGATAAAAGCTGCCAGCGCCAGCGCGATTACGCCAAGCCAGCTACCGCCATGAGCAGTCGTGGTTGTATTCATCAGGGATAGGCAACGCTCGATCAAAACGGCCAGGCACTGCGCCCGACACCATTACGTACAGTCCATACCCCTGCAACCAGGCAAGAAAAAACGCCACGCAGCACACCGCGCTCATGGCCTGCGCCAGAACGAAGCATGGAGGGGCGGATTCTTGTGGGTATGGAACAACAGCGGACAGCGCAAAGTCTACGTGCGCACAGGCATCATCACAACCGGCTCATCAATTGCGCTCGCCACAATGCATAGTTGCAGGTGACGGCATTTACCGACCGTGCGCCAGGCGGTCAGACTGCCCGCAGTCGAACGCTGGGAGTCTGCATGTTCACCACCATTCTGGTTGCCCTCGATGGCAGCACGCAAAGCATCAAGGTTCTTGAACTGGCCAGTTCGCTGACCGGTCCCGACACCACGCTGCATCTGGTGTGTGTAGTCGACCCGGCCTATGCGCTGGACAATCCCGACGATGCCTTTGAGCAGCAACAGTACCCCGCCGCTGCCGCTGAGCAGCATCACGCGCAAGACCTGATCGAGCAGGCCCGGCAACGGCTGGGCCTGGCCTGTGTGCGCACCACGCTGAGTGGCGAACCGGCCGAGGCCATTTGCGCCGAGGCACGACGCATCGGCAGCGACCTGATTGTCATCGGCCACCGCCACCTGTCATTTCTCGCACGGTTGCTTGACCCGTCGGTGGGCAGCAAGGTACTCGATGCTGCGCCCTGCCCGGTGCTGGTGGAGGTTCGTTAGCAGGCCGTTGGAAAACTACCTGTTAGGCCTTTTTGACGAACTCGGACTTGAGCTTCATTGCGCCGATACCGTCGATCTTGCAGTCGATGTCGTGATCACCCTCGACCAGGCGGATATTCTTGACCTTGGTGCCGACCTTGACCACCAGCGACGAGCCCTTGACCTTGAGGTCTTTGATCACAGTAACGGTGTCGCCGTCCTGCAGCACATTGCCGGTGGCGTCCTTGATGACTTTTACATCGTCAGCATCACCCCCATCCCCCTCGGCAGACCATTCATGGGCGCACTCCGGGCAGATCAGCAGGCTGCCATCTTCGTAGGTGTATTCGGAGTTGCATTTCGGGCAGGACGGTAAGCTCACAGCAGTTCTCGCATCAAAGGGTGGAAAAACCATGAAGTATAAAGGGTTTTTACCGCCTTCGGGAAAAGCACGGCCTTTTGCCGCACCGGCCTTGCACTGCACCACGGCCTGGCGGCAAGCTAGAGCGCGGATCCGATCGCAGGAGCGCCGTGATGCCTGACCATCTTTTCGAGCCTTTCCAGGACCTGGCCAGCCTGTTGCTGCCGCATACCCGTGCAGGCCGCAGCGACGCGGCCCATGATCTCTCACATCTGTTGCGGGTCTGGCGCAACGTCTGCGCGATTCGCAATCATGAAGGCGGCGACCCGCACATTCTGGTGGCAGCTACCTTGCTGCACGATTGTGTCGAGGTGGAGAAAAACTCGCCGTTTCGCAGCAGCGCCTCGCGTCTGGCGGCGGCCAGAGCCAGTGAACTGTTGACCGAAAAAGGCTGGGACGAGCAGCGTGTCGCGGCCGTCGCCCATGTGATCGAAGCCCACAGCTTTTCTGCCGGCATTGCGCCACAGACCCTGGAAGCGCAGATACTGCAAGACGCCGACCGCCTCGATGCGCTGGGCATGGTCGGCGTGGCGCGGATGTTTCATGTCTCAGGCCGGCTGGGCAGCCGCCTTTACGATCCCTTCGACCCGCAGGCCGGGCAGCGGCCCCTGGACGATCAGCAGTACGCCATTGATCACTTTCAAACCAAGCTGCTGCATTTGGCCAAAGGCTTCCAGACCGCCACCGGGGCCCGAATGGCCAATGTTCGTCATGCCCGGATGCAGCGCTTCCTGGAGGAACTGCTCGAAGAGATCGGCGCACAACCGCCCGTCGCAAAATCAGATTTTTGACGTCAAACAAAGACTTAGTGCTATCGATGTCACAAAGACATCATCAAACAGCCTTATAAACGGACAGCTCTACAAATCCGCTGATAGGGGTCTGCGCTGTGAAAAAATTCCTGGCTCGTGTATTTCGTCGCTCCTCGAAGACGACGTTGCTGCGCCGTTTCAGGATTACCCCCAGGCTGGTGCTGTGCCTGGGTTTTTCGTCGGTGTTGACCGTCGCCCTCGGCGCGTTTTGCCTGCTGCAGATGCAGGCCATCCGTAATCAGGGCGAAGCGGTGCAAAGCGGCTCCCTGCCCAGTATTGCCATGGCCGACGCGCTGGCCATTGCACTGGTCAAACTGCGCGCCGAATCAGCGCGGCTGGTGGCCAATGCCGACGATCCCGGCGCAGTGATCAACAGCAAGATCAACGTCGAGCAGCTCAGGAATGAGGTCGAAAAGGGCTTCGAAGAGTATCTGGCACATGCCAAGCCGGTGGCCGAACGGGACTCGATCAAGGCCCTGCAAGACGCTTACAAGGCGTTCATGCCCGCCCTGCACGACCAGATGGGGCTGATTGAGCAACGTAACCTGCCCCAGGCAAGAATGCTGGCCGACACGACCCTGGCGATTCAGGGCGACCTGATGGACATGCAGGTGCAACTGCTGCGTGAACTCAACCGCCAGAGCGCGGCGGTGGCGGTACAGATTGCCGATGAAAGCTACGCCCAGACGCGCATCATCGCCTTGGTGGCGATTGCCGGCGTGCTGCTTTTGACCTTGCTGCTGGCCTGGCGCCTGAGCGTGAGTATCATCCAGCCCATGCGCGATGCGTTGCATATCGCCAATACCATTGCCGAGGGCGACCTGACCGAACACGATATCGCCCCCGGCACCGACGAGCCGGCACAACTGCTCCATACGCTGGAACGCATGCGCAGTAACCTGCACAGCACCATTGACCAGATATACGCCGCAGCCGGTCAGTTGTCCGAGGCGGTACAGGAAATGGGCAGCATCGCCGAAGCCAGCGCCAGCAACCTCAAGCTGCAAAATACCGAGATCGAACAGGCTGCGGTGGCAATCAACCAAATGAGCCAGGCGGCGGTCGAGGTGGCCGATAACGCCAGCACTACCGTGAACGAGTCGCAAGCCTCCAGCCAGGCGGCGGCTCAGGGGCAGGAACGGTTGTCGGCGACCATCGTGTCGATCAAGGACCTGACCGACAACGTGCTGGACTCCTCACACCAGGCAGAAGGTCTGGCCGAACAGACCCAGAGCATCAGCAGTATCCTGGATGTGATCCGTGCGATCGCCAACCAGACCAACCTGCTGGCCCTCAACGCCGCCATTGAAGCGGCGCGGGCCGGCGAGGCCGGGCGCGGATTTGCCGTAGTGGCCGATGAAGTACGCTCACTGGCGCAACGTACCAGCGCATCGACCACCGAGATCGAGAACTTGATCAGCGGCGTACAAAAAAGCACTCAGGACACCGCTAACTCACTGCGCCATACCGCCACCCAGGCCAACCAGACCCTGGAACAGGCGGCCGCCACCGGTGAGGCACTGACAGTAATCATCAGTTCGACCACCACCATCAACGGTCGCAATCTGCAGATTGCCAGCGCAGCCGAACAGCAGGCCCAAGTGGCCAATGAAGTGGACCGCAACCTCAACAGCATCCGCGACCTGTCGACCCAGACCGCTTCAGGGGCCAGACAGACAACCGTGGCCAGCAATGAGTTGTCGATGCTGGCCAATGATCTGAATAGCATGGTGCAGCGGTTCGTGTTGTAACGGTACGGGTCAGGCGCCAGCAATGTGTTGTCTGGCCTGGCGCCCTCACAACCAAGACGGAGCGCCGCCCGGTCGTTCCCACCTCAATCCTGACTTGAAATACGGTGGGAACGAGCTCGCTCGTGAAGGCTTTGGGAGCCGCTTTAGCCGCAAACGGTCAAAGCGGGCGCAGGCGGTACTGTGGCGGCAACTGGTCCATGCCGCTGACGGTCGCATTCAGACTCTTCCAGCGGCCGTCCTTGATCCCGTAAATGCAGCCATGCACCGACAGGCTCTGGCCGCGGTGCCAGGCATTCTGCACGATAGTCGTGTGGCTGACGTTGGCCACCTGCTGGATCACATTGAGCTCACACAGACGGTCGACGCGCTCTTCTTCGGTGGTCAGCTTGCTCAGCGCTTCGCGGTTCTCGTAGTACAGGTCACGGATCGAGCGCAGCCAGCCGTCGATAAGCCCGTACTGCTGGTCCTGCATCGAGGCGCGTACGCCGCCGCAGCCGTAGTGACCGGTGACCAGAATGTGTTTGACCTTCAGGACATCCACTGCGTACTGGATGACCGACAGGCAGTTCAGGTCGGTGTGCAGGACCACGTTGGCCACGTTGCGGTGCACGAATAGATCGCCCGGCAGCATGCCGACGATCTCGTTGGCCGGCACCCGGGCATCGGAACAGCCGATCCACAGGTATTCGGGAGTCTGCTGGCGAGCCAGCTTGGCAAAGAAGTCAGGGTCTTCCTGCTTGATTGCCTCGGCCCAGCGTTCGTTGTTGTCGATCAATTCTTGTAGTGCGTAGGTCACGGCTCGATACCTCAGAGATGATGCTCAAGGTTTGACTGGCGCAATCGACGCCGGGTCACGGCACCGGTCGATTGGAAGGAATCTTCTACCCGCGGGCCGGTCCACCCTGCATACCCCGCATCAAGAGGATTGTGCCATGAGCGAGCAACGCCGACCGTTTCACGCCGAACAACCGGAGCCCATCGACGACATTCAGGACCGCATGGGCTCAATGGAAACCCTCGACTTCGATGACGACGACACGGCACGTATTGGCGACGAACTGCCCGGGGCAGAGCGGCAGCAGGCGCTTCCCGAGCGCCGGGTACGTGAAGCGGGCCTGACCGGGGCCTCGACCACTGATCATCACCCGACCGACGATGACCTGGCGCCAGAGGTGTTGATCCGCGAAGACGGCGCCCGGTCGCCAGCGGAGCTCGGTGCAGACCGCCCCGCCGACTTTGAACTGAGCGTAGCTGACCAGGCCGACATCGGCGCCGGCCACGGGCTGGATGAAGAGGAGCTGGCGAATCTGGACCCGCTCGACGGCAAGCGCGAGTGATCAGTCCAGCAAGGTGCAGGCCATGACCACCGCGTCTTCACGCCCGTCAGCAGACGGGTAGTAGTCGCGACGACGACCGACCTCGTTGAACCCGTATTGCTCATAGAGCCGGTAAGCGGGTCGGTTGCTGTCGCGCAACTCCAGAAAGCACTCTCTGCCGTTGAGCTGGTAAGCGCGCTTCATCAGATGATCGAGCAACCGGTAGCCCAGGCCTCGGCCCTGATTTTCCGGCTTGACCGTGATGTTGAGCAGATGCGCTTCATCAATGATGACCTGGATGACGCCATGGCCAACCTGTTGTGCACCGTCGAACATCAGCCAGACTTCATAGGACTTGAGGGCATCGAGGAAGATGCCACGGGTCCAGGGATGACTGAACGCTGCGTATTCGATCTTCAATACCGCATCCAGGTCTGCCTCGGCCATGCGGCGAAAGGTAATTGCATCACTCATTGATCGTATTCCAGCGCGTCATCAGACGCCGCATTGCCTGCCAGACGTCAGCCTTGCGCTGCGGCTCGTCCATCAACAATTCAAGGCTTGGCAGCGCCCAGGCCGAACCCAGGCCTTCGACCTGAAGCTCACGATAAAACGCCTCGCCATCGGCCTCACCGGCAAAACGCACCGCCGGCAAGCCAATCAGCCACAGGCAGGCGCAAGGCTGGTCTTCCAGCCGTGCGGCGACGAACCCTTGAACGAAATCCCGCGCAGCTTCCGGGCCCTGGTCCATTTGCCCCCGTACCAGCAACGGCCAGCGCACCGGCTCGCCAATGATTTGCGGGCTGTCGGGCAAGCCGGCCGCACGCAGCATGTCCTTGAGCAGCAGATAGGATGGGTCGCGGCTCTGGAACGGCTGGCCGGTGGATAACTCGACCAATAGCAGGCAATGCCCGGCGCGCAATAATTGCAGGGCAAAACGCGGTGGTGGAACCACTGGAGCCCTGGGCGCTGGGACAGACTCGACGTCATCCTTGCTGGCCAGCGGTTTGGGCGAGGCTTTAGGAGCTGACGATGAGGGTCGCGGGACTTCAATCTTCGGCCGCTCGGACGGCTGGCGGGCCTGGGGCGCTGTTACGGGCACAGCGTTGTCCGATACTGCAGCATTTGGCGCCCTTACCGGTGCCGCAGCCGGCTCTGGCTCAGGCTGCCACTCCAGCAGCTGCGGCCGCGAAGGCGCGGCGAAAGGCAGTTCGGTGCGCGGCAGCCAGCTCACCACTTGCATGGCGCTCAGATAGTCGCGACGACGAGACTCGTTCAGCAAAAGATCGGCCACTTGTGGATAAGTCAGGCGCGCAAGTTTAGGGACTCTGGAAGTTTACTGCCAGTGCTGTTCCACCCACCGTTCATCCGCTTGGCCGCAGATTGCCGTGTTCCGGCGCAAGGTTGATCTGCCGGGGTGAAACCTTGCAGTGTTGATGCAGTACAATCGGCGCCTTTCATTTGCCAACGGTCGAGCTTTTCATGATCGAACCCAAGCGAGTCCTGCGCGCCCTGGCCGAACACTGGTCGCTGCTCGAGCCTCTTTGCGAGCATTTCGACCAGGGCACCATGAGCCTGAGCGAGCTGCGCCAGCAACTGGCAGGCCAGCAGCAGGAAAGCACCCCGCAAGATATTACCCACCTGCTGGACGTCTGGATTCGCCTGGACATCCTGGTGCCGGTCGCCAAAAGCCCGAACCGCTTCGAACTCAACGCACAGATTCATGACTTCATGTCTTACCTGCGCCGCGAGCACCGGTTGGGCCTGTGCCTGGAAATAGAAGCTTATCTACGCCACCTGGAGCGTCTGGCCGGACACATCCAGGATGCTTTCGACATCCGCGATGCCAACGACCTGGCTCGCCAGTTGCGGCTGCTCGACATGCGCGTGCGCGACGTGCTGAAAAAGCTCGGTAACGACGAGCAGGCACTGGTGGCCGTGGCCGAGCGGGCCAAGACCAGCGACCGGCAGATTCCGCTGCGTCAGCGCTATGCCGAGGTACTGGCGACCTGGGACGAATACGTCGAGCCGATGATCCAGCTGGTCGCGGCCGATGGCGCGTTCGAACAGGGCGTGCGCAAGGTCGAGAAGGTGCTGTTGCGCCTGCTCACCGAACAGCAACGCCTCGGCCATCTGGTGGACGACGACATGCTGCTGCGCACCCATGCGCGCATTCTGGAGATGCAGACCAACGCGCAACTGACTCTGCGCCATGCCCGCGAACTGCTACTGCCGCTGCGCGAAGAAGCGCGTCGGCACAATGCGGTGACCCGTGGCGCCGCGCTGGCCCTGGCGGCCATCCGGCGTAAAGGTATCGATGCCGTACCGCAGGCGGCCATGCCGATGTTTACCCGGCCGCAAAGCACCTTTCTCGGCAGTGCCAGCCAGGTTGAAGCCTATGTTTATGCCTTGGCACGCTTCGAACCCAAACCTGCGAAGTTTCCCAAGGCCAGCAGCACCCGCAAGGGTGAACCACCTCGGGCACCGCGCACGGTCAAGGAAATGCTGGAGCGCTGTGAAAGCGCCCTGCCGCTGCCGGACCTTATGAACTGGCTGCTGGAACAGGAGCCCGATGGCGCGACCGACGAACTGCTGTACTGGTTCTCCCGCCTGTCGCGCGACAAACGCTTTGCACGCCAGCGCCTGGAGCGCCGCGAGTATTTCACCCAGGAGCATCGCGTCAGCCTGCGCTCCTTCGCCCTGCTGTCTGCCAACGGCGAGCAGCCAGAGAATTCCGAGAGCGTCACTCATGCATCTTGATCTGTCTGAAATGTCCCAACTGGCTCCGATCTTTCGCGAGCTGTTCAAGGGTTACCACATCAGCCGCCGCGACCCGGAGCTGTATGCCCAGTTGTCCAATGCTCAGGACCAGTACCGCACGCTGTTCAAGGCGCTGGGCTTCGAGCTGGTCTGCGACACTCGCGGCTTCTATTACTTCGTGCCTGAACAGGCTGCCGCGCAGGTCAACAAGACCGCCCAGCGTCTGGCGCTGTTCACCTTCATTCTGGTCGAGCATCTGGCCGACCAGGGCCGCGACCCGATGAACGTGCTCGATGGCGGCAGCCTGGGCCGTGATGAACTGCCTTCGTTGCTGGACAAGTACCGCGACCTGTTTCTGCAGGCCGAAGTACAGACCCAGGAAGAACTTGAAGAAAAGATCATGCGGCGCATGACGCAACTGGGTTTTGCCAACGAAGAACTGGGCATCTATCGCTTCCTGCCGCCGATGCACCGCTTCCTCGATGTGTGCCTGTCGGTGCAGCAAGACCGCGACCTGGCCGCCACGCTGCATAGCGACCTGCCGCTGCCGACGCCGATCCTGGTCGACGATGACAGTGACGAGAAGCTGCTGCACACCGACGACCCGCTGGACCTTGCTCCGTTTGATGAGCAGGAAACCGAGGAGCAGGCGCTGGCCCGCGCCATTGCCGAAGAACAACAGGAGATCAATGCATGAGCCAGGAACGCTACGGCATCCGCCGCTTTGCCCTGCTCAATACGGCAGGCTACAGCCTGGGGCTGTTCCCGCTGGAACATCCGCTGTCGGTCTATGGCGCCAATAACCTGGGCAAAAGTGCGTCGATCAACGCGTTGCAGTTCCCGATTCTGGCGCGCATGTCAGACATGAGTTTCGGCCGCTACAACCTGGAACAATCGCGGCGCTTCTACTTTGCCTCGGACACCAGTTACATTTTGGTCGAAGTATCACTGCCCCATGGACCGCATGTGATCGGCGTGGTAGGTCGCGGCCCGGGCGGCGGCTTCGGTCACCAGTTCTTCGCCTATGCCGGCAGCCTCGACCTGGCCCATTACCAGAAAAACGACACCTGCCTGCGTCAGAAAGAGCTGTTCAACAACCTTGAAAGCCATGGGCTGAAAGCCTACGAACTCAAGCCCGACGAGCTGCGCCGGCTACTGGTCGGCGGTCATACGTCGATTCCGCTGGACCTGACCCTGATTCCGCTGCGCTCGACCAGCGAACAGAGCCTGAAGACCTTCCGCGCCCTGTTCATCAACCTGCTGCACATGCGCGAGATCACTGCGGCGAAACTCAAGCAGTTGTTCCTCGATGCGTTCGAGCACAGCCTGCGCTCCGGCAACGTGGACTATATCGCCGCCTGTGAAGAAGCCTTCCGCGATGTACGACGCATGGAGCAGGACTATAACTCGCTGGTCCAGGCCGGCCCGCTGGTCGAGGCCTTGGCCAATGGCGTGCGTCAGCGTGATGCCCTGCGCGGCAAGCTGCATCGCCTGTCGCCGCTGCTCGACTCGCTGCTCGGCACCTGGTCGGATTATTCCGGGGCACGCAAGGAAGAACTGGTCATCCAGGCTGAGCACTACCGTGCCCAGCAAGACGTCATGCAGAACGACCAGCGCAACAGCACTCAGGAACTGATGCGGCTGGAACGTGAGATCAGCAGCATCCAGCGCTGGCTGGGTGAGTTGTCAGTGCTCAAGAACCGCTTCGCACTGGTCGAGGACGCCAAGGTGCTGGAGCAGCAGTTGCTTGCAGCCAAGGATGCCCACGACGAACTGGCCGGCGCCCTGGCGCAGTCGCGGCAGTTCAGCGCCGAGGATCTGGAAGAGCGACTGAGGGATCTGGAAAAACGCCTCAAGTCGGTCAAGCAGCAACTCGACCATGCGGACAACAACAGCTATGCGCGTCTGCGTGAAGAGTTCTCGCAACCGGATGTCGAACGCTTGATGCGTCTTTTCAATGGCGCGCTGTTCAGCCTGCCGCTGGGCGAGCAAGGCATCGCCATAGACGACGGTGATGCATGGGTCAAATCGCTGGAAGCCTTGCTTGATGGCTTCAAGGGCGAGCAATTCGAAGTACCGGGCCTGTCGATCAACCTGTCGAGCATCGAGCCACCGGCCTTGCAGGCGCTGGCCGACCGCGCTGCATTGCGTGATCAGAAAGACCGCCTGGAAAAAGAACTCAAGCAGCTCAAGACCCAGCAGTCCGTGGCAGCCGACCGCACCGCCAGCAAGAGTCAGACCGAAGCCCTCTATCAACAGGTGCTTGATGCACAAAAGGCTCTGGAAGATTTCCGCCGCAGCCAGACCCTGAGTGCTGAAGAACCGGGCAAGCTCGAAGAACTGGCGCAGATGGAAGCCGCTCAGGACGAGCTCAAGCGCTCCAGCGATGCCTTTACCGAACGAGTCCAGCAGTTGTCGGCCAAGCTGCAACTGGTGGCACGCCAGATCGGCGATCTGGAGGCCAAGCAACGCACCCTCGATGACGCGCTGCGTCGCCGGCAGTTGCTACCAGCCGACTTGCCGCTGGGCACCCCGTTCATGGAAGCGGTCGACGACTCGATGGACAACCTGTTGCCGCTGCTCAACGACTATCAAGACAGCTGGCAGGCACTGCTGCGCTGTGACGGTCAGATCGATGCGCTGTATGCCCAGGTGCGCCTGAAGGGCGTGGCCAAGTTCGACAGTGAAGAAGACGTCGAACGTCGTCTGCAGTTGTTGATCAATGCTTATGCCCACCGTAGCGACGAAGCCCTGACGCTGGGCAAGGCGCGCCGGGCGGCTGTTACCGATATTGCCCGGACCCTGCGCAATATCCGTAGCGACTACGAGAGCCTGGAACACCAGTTGGCACTGTTCAACCGCGAGATCAACCGCCGACAGGTTTCCAACCTGGCAAGCTTCCGGATCGTGCTGGCACCGAACAAGGAGGCGCTCAAGCACATCGACCAGATTATCCACAGCGCCGGCCAGTACGAAGAAGGCGAGACCCTGTCGGTATTCGACCTGAGTCAGAGTGCCGAGCAGGATCACAAGAACGAAGAGGCCAAGGAGTATCTGGCGCGGCTAGTGGCAGCGAACCATAACCAGCTGGGCCTGAAGGACCTGTTTGAACTGGCGTTCGAGATCACCAAGGTCAACGGCCAGCCGGTAATCCACACCGACATCGACGGTGCGGCCTCGAACGGCACGACCATGACCATCAAGGCACTGACCAACATGTACTTGTTGCTGCACTTGATGGACCGCGACCTGGCTGGCCGGGTGCGGCTGCCTTACTACCTGGATGAAGCAGCAGATATCGACGAGAAGAACCAGTCGGCACTGCTGGAAACCAGCCAGCAACTGGGCTTTGTGCCGATTCTGGCGAGTGTGAAGCCTCAGGTATCAGCGCATGTGGCCATTGACCTGGAAGGCGGTAGCGGGCCGAACGGTATCTATATCGATGAGGCAGACTGGAAGTACATTCAACGCCGGGAAGAGCCTGTGAAGGCTGAAGCGGTGGTGGAAGCAGAAGCAGTGCTCTGAGGTTTGGAGTGTTGCCGGGACCGCCCTTCGGGGCGGTCTTTTTTTGTCTGCAGGATCGGCCGGGCGGCGATCCGTTTCAGCCGCAAACAGCTTCGCGAGCAAGCTCGCTCCCCCATGCATACGGCATGTTTTCCGCGCGCAAAAGCAAAACCCCTGATCGCAGAGCGATCAGGGGTTCTGTGTTTGAATCTTGACGATGACCTACTCTCACATGGGGAAGCCCCACACTACCATCGGAGATGTATCGTTTCACTACTGAGTTCGGGATGGGATCAGGTGGTTCCAACACTCTATGGTCGTCAAGAAATTCGGTAGCCAGTGCGTTTTCACACGCTGGCAAATTCGGTTATGTGAACATTTTTCGGCGTTTGTTGATCAGCTTTCGGCTGTATCGTCTTCACACACCGCCACTGCTGTGCAGATGGCTTGGGTGTTATATGGTCAAGCCTCACGGGCAATTAGTATGGGTTAGCTCAACGCCTCACAGCGCTTACACACCCCACCTATCAACGTCGTAGTCTTCGACGGCCCTTTAGGGGATTCAAGATCCCAGTGAGATCTCATCTTGAGGCAAGTTTCCCGCTTAGATGCTTTCAGCGGTTATCTTTTCCGAACATAGCTACCCGGCAATGCCACTGGCGTGACAACCGGAACACCAGAGGTTCGTCCACTCCGGTCCTCTCGTACTAGGAGCAGCCCCTCTCAAATCTCAAACGTCCACGGCAGATAGGGACCGAACTGTCTCACGACGTTCTAAACCCAGCTCGCGTACCACTTTAAATGGCGAACAGCCATACCCTTGGGACCGGCTTCAGCCCCAGGATGTGATGAGCCGACATCGAGGTGCCAAACACCGCCGTCGATATGAACTCTTGGGCGGTATCAGCCT
>NZ_AP014637.1:1042500-1185000 GCF_000829415.1 Pseudomonas sp. StFLB209
TGCCAGAGCCAGCAACCCCAGCCATGCCAGACTGCCAACAATAATGTAGGGCCGCTTCACCAGCTCGACACCCAATTGCCCCCAGTCCAGGCCAAGAATAAACAAGGCATACAAGGTCACGTGCAGAACCGCGTATGCAAAGCACCATAACCCCAGTTGCCGGCGCACAGCCATCCACCCACCCCACCCAGTAAGGCGGGCCAGCGGCGTCATGCATAACGTGATCAACAATAGAATCAGCGTGCCAAGCCCCAACCTGTCTACCAGCACCTTGCCCGGGTCTGGCCCCAGCGCAAAGATCCATGCCTCATACAACCACCAGACCGGCCACACCAGCACCAGCATAAAGACCATCAACCGCCATACGCCGTAACGCATCAGTAATCCTTGCGCAGATCCATACCGGAATACAGGGACGCCACCTCTTCCCCATAACCATTGAACATCTCGGTCTGCCGCACATTGGGGCTGAACAAGCCGCTGGGCAACCGCCTTTCTCGTGCCTGGGTCCAGCGCGGATGATCGACCGTCGGGTTCACATTGGCATAAAAACCATACTCACTGGGCGCCAGGCTTTGCCAGGTGGTGCGTGGCTGCTCATTGACCAGGCTGATCCGTACAATTGACTTCACACCTTTGAAGCCATACTTCCAGGGCACTACCAGACGCAACGGCGCACCATTCTGGTTGGGCAGCTCACGTCCATACATCCCCACCGCCAGAATGGTCAGCGGATGCATCGCCTCATCAAGCCGCAACCCCTCTACATAAGGCCAGTCAATCAGAGCAAACCCCGAACGCTGGCCGGGCATTGACTGCGGATCCTTGAGGGTCTCGAAACGGATGTAGCGCGCCTTCGAAGTCGGCTCAACCTGCTTGAGCAATTCAGCCAGCGGAAAACCTATCCAGGGAATGACCATTGACCAGGCTTCGACGCAGCGCATCCGGTAGATCCGCTCCTGTAGCTGGAAGGGCTTGATGAAATCCTCAAGCGCATAGCGGCCCGGCTTAGCCACCTCTCCGTCAATGACCACGCTCCAGGGCTCGACCTTGAGAGACCCGGCATTCTGCGCCGGATCACCTTTGTCAGGGCCGAACTCATAGAAGTTGTTGTAGTGAGTGGCATCCTTGTAAGGCGTGACAGCTTCGTCTTTGGCCGTCACGACCTGCCACTGCAACGAACCGAGCTTGTCGTTGAACCAGCCAGGCGCCCTGCCCGGCTCGACATCAGCATAGCGAGAGGGCTCGCCGGCATTGGCCCAGTGAGGCAAGCCGGCCATGGCCAACCCCGCCATGGAACTGCCCAGCAGAGTACGGCGGGAGAGATAGATGGATTCGGGCGTGACATCCGACTCGCGAGAGTCGGATGCAGAAGGAAACTTGATAAGCATGATGACTCCGTAGCTTGAGTGGCAGGCACCACCTATAGACTACGGAGTATGCAGAAGATCAGATCACTTGCGCCGCTGTAGACGTAACAGATATTGAGCGGGGCCTGACAGCGCATAACCCAGGAAAATCAACAGCAGGATACGCGGCGGGTCACTGAACACCACGGCAAACACCAACACCACCACAAGAATTGCAACAAAAGGCACCCGCCCCTTGAGATCCAACTCTTTGAAGCTGTTGTACTTGATATTGCTGACCATCAGCATGCCCGCCGCAGCCACCAGCAGCGCGACCAGAAACGACAGCTTCGAGCCCTGGATGCCGTAGTCACTGAACGCCCACACCGTACCGGCGACCACACCGGCTGCTGCCGGACTGGCCAGACCGATGAAGTAACGCTTGTCGGCTTTGCCAACCTGAGTATTGAAGCGCGCCAGGCGCAGCGCGGCGCCCGCCACATAGATGAAGGCGACCATCCAGCCGACCTTGCCCATATCACCCAGTGCCCAGCCGAATGCCAGCAGGGCAGGCGCAACCCCAAACGCGACCATGTCGGACAGCGAGTCGTATTCAGCACCAAAGGCACTTTGGGTATTGGTCATGCGGGCCACTCGACCATCCAGGCCGTCGAGCACCATGGCGACGAAAATCGCGATGGCTGCAAACGCGAAGTACTTGCTGGCACTGGCAGAATCGCCGGCGCTCATGGCACTCATCGAACTGATGATCGAATAGAAGCCGGCAAACAGATTGGCGGTGGTGAACAGATTGGGCAGCAGATAGATACCACGGTGCCGAACCTGACGCCCTTCGGCATCACGCACCTCTTCTACATGCTCATCGATGGGTAGCAGGCTTTCGGCGTCAGAACCCTTGCGGGATTCTTCAGGACGTTCGCTCATGAAGATTACCTTGCAGCGGTTTGAAAATATGACAGGTGTCTGCCCCGAGGGTTCGGGCGCAAACGATGCAGCTTTATACCAGAACTGGCGGCGCTTGAAGCCCAAACACATGTATCGAGACTGAACAGTAGCCATTTCCTACACGCCAAAATGAAAAAACGCGGCCAAGTGGCCGCGTTTTTTCACATCACCGAGAACTTAGTTCTTGGCTTTGTCGACGATTTTGTTCGCCGCGATCCAAGGCATCATCGAGCGCAGCTGCTCGCCAATGACTTCGATACCGTGAGCGGCGTTGTTACGACGCTTGGCGGTCATCGATGGATAGTTGGTAGCGCCTTCGCTGATGAACATCTTCGCGTACTCGCCGTCCTGGATGCGCTTGAGAGCATTGCGCATGGCCTTGCGGGATTCTTCGTTGATGACTTCTGGACCGGTCACGTACTCGCCGTACTCGGCGTTGTTGGAGATCGAGTAGTTCATGTTGGCGATACCGCCTTCGTACATGAGGTCAACGATCAGTTTCAGTTCGTGCAGGCACTCGAAGTAGGCCATTTCTGGCGCGTAGCCAGCTTCAACCAGGGTTTCGAAACCGGCTTTGACCAGCTCAACGGTACCGCCACACAGAACAGCCTGCTCGCCGAACAGGTCGGTTTCAGTCTCGTCCTTGAAGGTGGTTTCGATGATACCGGTACGGCCGCCGCCCACGCCCGAAGCGTAAGACAGTGCAACGTTTTTGGCGTTGCCCGAAGCGTCCTGGTAGATAGCGATCAGGTCAGGAATACCGCCGCCTTTGACGAACTCGGTACGTACGGTGTGACCTGGCGCTTTTGGCGCGATCATGATCACGTCCAGGTCAGCGCGTGGCACGACCTGGTTGTAGTGGATGGCGAAACCGTGGGAGAACGCCAGGGTAGCGCCCTGCTTCAGGTTTGGCTCGATTTCCTGCTTGTACAGCTGGCCCTGGAATTCGTCCGGAGTCAGGATCATGACCAGGTCGGCAGCAGCAACGGCAGAAGCGACGTCAGTCACTTTCAGGCCATGAGCTTCAGCCTTGGCGACAGTAGCCGAACCTTTACGCAGGCCGATAGTGACGTCAACGCCGGAGTCTTTCAGGTTGCACGCTTGAGCGTGGCCCTGGGAGCCGTAGCCGATGATCGCGACTTTCTTGCCCTGGATGATCGAAAGGTCACAGTCTTTGTCGTAGAAAACTTTCATGGAAATCCCCTGTTATCTCGGCCGTTCAGGCCATATTGCAAATTGATTTAGATGCTCAGCACTTTGTCGCCACGGGCAATGCCCGTCACGCCACTGCGAACTGTTTCCAGGATAGCGGCGGTGCCGATGGCCTGAATGAAGCTGTCCAGCTTGTCGCTGGTGCCGCTCAACTGCACGGTATAAACGCTGGCCGTGACGTCGACGATCTGCCCGCGGAAGATATCCGTGGTGCGCTTGATCTCGGCACGCTGCGCGCCAGTGGCCTTGACCTTGACCAGCATGAGTTCACGCTCGATATGCGCGCTCTCGGAGAGGTCGACCAGCTTGACCACTTCAACCAGTTTGTTGAGGTTCTTGGTGATCTGCTCGATCACCTCATCGTGCCCCACAGTGGTCAGCGTCAGACGCGACAGGGTCGGGTCTTCAGTCGGTGCCACGGTCAGGCTTTCGATGTTGTAGTTACGCTGGGAGAACAGACCCACGACGCGCGACAGTGCACCCGGTTCGTTTTCCAGCAGTAGGGAAATGATGTGCCGCATGATTATGTCCGCTCCGTCTTGCTCAACCACATATCGCGCATCGAGCCGTCCTTGATCTGCATCGGATAGACGTGCTCGCTCACATCGACCTGGATGTCGACAAAGACCAGGCGATCCTTCATGGCGAAGGCTTCTTCCAGTTTCGGCTTCAGGTCTTTCAGGTCGGTGATGCGGATGCCGACATGGCCATAGGATTCGACCAGCTTGACGAAATCAGGCAGCGACTCGACGTACGAGTGCGAGTGACGTCCGCCATAGCTCATGTCCTGCCACTGACGGACCATGCCAAGCACGCCGTTGTTGAGCAGGATGATCTTCACCGGCAGGTCGTACTGCAGGCAGGTGGACAGTTCCTGGATGTTCATCTGGATACTGCCCTCGCCGGTCACACAGGCGACGTCGGCGTCCGGGAAGTTCAGCTTGATGCCCATGGCTGCCGGGAAACCGAAGCCCATGGTGCCCAGGCCACCGGAGTTGATCCAGCGATTGGGCTTGTCGAAGCGGTAGTACTGAGCAGCAAACATCTGGTGCTGACCCACGTCGGAGGTGACGTAGGCATCGCCTTTGGTCACTTCGTGCAGGGTCTCGATGACCTTTTGCGGCTTGATGATGCTGCCATCGCCACGGTCATACGGGAACAGGTCGCCACCCGCGCGCCATTCGTCAATCTGCTTCCACCAACTGCCAACCGCTTGCTGGTCAGGGGTCTGGCCGATTTCCTTGAAGGTCGCGACCATATCGGTCAGCACGCTCTCGACAGGCCCCACGATCGGCACGTCGGCCTTGATGGTCTTGGAGATCGAAGCCGGGTCGATATCGATGTGGATGATCTTGGCGTTCGGGCAGAACTTGGCGGCACCGTTGATGACGCGGTCGTCAAAACGGGCGCCAACGGCCAGGATCACGTCGGTATTGTGCATGACCATGTTGGCGGTGTAGCTGCCATGCATGCCGAGCATGCCGACGAACTGACGGTCAGTGCCAGGATAGCCGCCCAGACCCATCAGGGTATTGGTGACCGGAGCGTCGAGCAGACGGGCCAGTTCGGTCAGTGGCGAAGCGCCGTTGCCCATCACCACGCCACCACCGGAGTAGATGACCGGGCGCTTGGCGGCCAGCAGCATTTCGACCGCCTTGCGGATCTGCCCGGAGTGACCACGAACGGCCGGGCTGTAGGAGCGCAGCTTGACCTTTTTCGGGTAAACGTATTCGAACTTCTCGGCCGGGTTGGTCATGTCTTTTGGCAGATCGACCACGACCGGGCCTGGACGGCCGGACTGCGCCAGGTAAAAGGCCTTTTTCAGGACATCCGGGATTTCCGACGGGTGCTTGATCATGAAGCTGTGCTTCACGATCGGGCGCGAGATACCGATCATGTCGGTTTCCTGGAAGGCATCGGTGCCCACCAGGGTGCTCGGCACCTGACCGGAGATCACCACCATCGGAATCGAGTCCATATAGGCAGTGGCAATACCGGTAATGGCGTTGGTCGCGCCAGGGCCGGACGTTACCAGCACCACGCCGGCCTTGCCGGTCGCACGGGCATAACCATCAGCCATATGGGTCGCGGCCTGCTCGTGGCGGACCAGGATATGGCTGACTTCAGGTTCCTTGAACAGCGCATCATAGACGTGCAGCAAAGCGCCGCCCGGGTAGCCATAGATGTGCTTAACGCCTTCGTCACGCAGGAAGCGGACGACCATTTCAGCGCCAGATAAAAGCTCCACGTTGTTCACCTCTAAAACGCCAGAATACCGTCCATACGTGGACGGGTCTTAATAGGTTTACTGCCAAGCAGAGCATGAGCGACGGTGGTCGCCGACTACGTCAGCACTGACTGAGCAAGTATTGGGATGTCCCTGAGTGTTGCGGAACGGTCCCACCCAGCGCGAGGTAACGCGTTGCGGGTGTTACAGGTCGACGCGGATGTGCGCCTCATGATCTACCGAGACGGTCTGCTTCTGGCAGTCCCCCTACAGCGAACTTTGGATTGTTGTGATTCGCCCCTTGCAAGTCAAGTGATCCGTAAGCTTTCTTGACGATTGCCGGGTAAATCAGCCGTATTCGGACGGACAGAGGGGCAATATGATAGCTTGCGCCACAAATGACACTCCAAGGATGCATGATGCGCTGGATGACTCTTGCAGCGGTCCTGGCCATGGCCATGACGGCAACCGCTCAGGCTGCTCAGATTTATAAATGGGTCGATGCACAAGGCGTAACGCACTATGACGCCACGCCGCCGGCCGGGCAGCAGGTCGAGTCGGTGGACATCCAGAAGCCGGCCATGTCAGGCTCTGTGGCGACGCCTGCCACACCTGTCGACCCGCAGCGCGCGATTGACGCCAGGGTCAGAAAGCAGGCGCAGGCAGCCGAAGCCAAGCGCACCGCCAACTGCGAAATCATTCGCACCAACCTGGCCAAACTCAAGGCTTATGCCCGTATACGCGAACCGACCGAAGACGGCTCCAAACGCCTGACTGAGGAGGAACGTCAGGCGCGTATTGGTGAGACCGAGAAGATGATTGCCGAGTACTGCAACTGACTCAGCCGGCCTGAGCGATCAAGCGATCAAAGCGGCTCAGCGCTTCGAGCAGAGCGCGGGCCTGCTCGGCGCGGTCGACAAATACCATCTCGGCCATTTCACGGATACCCGAGGCATTGGGCAATGCCAGGTTCTGCTCGATGATGACTTTCATGCGCGGCAGGAAGATCCATTGCAGCCACTGCTCGAATGCCAGGGTATCGACCGCAAAGGGCTGCTGGCTGGCCAGCGCCTGGGCATCGGGCGGTGAGGCATCCCACCAGCCCTGCTCGCGCAACGCCTGCTCGATCGACAGCAACTGATCTGCCAGCTCTGACACACGCTTGTCCATCAGAGGTTGACCCGGGCTTTCTGACGAGCCTGAGCAGCCCCGGCAGCATCACCCTGCTTTTCACGCGACTGGGCAATCAGCTCCCAGAGGCTGGCCTGCAGGCTGGGGCGACCGTTGGAATAGGTCAGGGCGCGGCGCGACAGTTGCTCGGCCTGGGCGGCATCACCTTGAGCCAGACGCACCTGGGCCAGCTTGTACAGCACTTGCGGCTCGCGCGGGGCAACCCGCTGGGCACGCTCCAGGCTGGACGAGGCGCCATTGAGGTCGCCGCCGCTCTGTTGTTGCTGGGCAGTGGTCAACAGCGCCAGTACCGGACCGTCCAGTTGCTCATCGGCCGACAGCCCGCCGGCATTGTTCGATGGAATACCGGTCGGCACCGATGGCAAATCATAGCTGCCGGTGCTGGCAGGTGCTGAACTGATCGGTGCCTGGTAAGCCCCCGAGGTATCGATCGGCGCCGAATTGACGCTGATCGGTGCCTGACCGACGGGCGCCGAGTAGGTCTGGATGCCGCTGCCACCGGCCGGGATCATCACCGTCACGCCCGAGTCTTCGGGAATCGCCTGGGCCTGAGGCCGGGCCGCCTGGGCGGTATTGGTGCGGTAGCCGGTATTGTTGCGCGACGCCGTTACGCGCTCGCTGTTGGATACCTTGGAGCCCGAATCCACCACCGGAATCGAGCCTTGCTGAACACTGGCACAGCCGCTGAGTACTGTCAGGGCAGTTACGGCCGGGAGCCACCATTTATTCACGTCAAACCCTCTTTGCTTAGTTCAGCCAGCCCTTGACCCAGTCCATGACGGCCTCGGCCGGGGCCGGACCGCTGCCACAGGCTGCGCCTGGCACCGGTTCGCTGCCGCGAATATACGGCATCTGCACCGCGTTCGGGCAACTGGCGTCGGAACCCTGCCCTGTCGCGGCATCCACCCAGGCCTGCACCACGTTGTCCGGCATTGCCATGTCCAGCGGCAAAGGCTCGGCCTTGCGCATGAAACTGGTCCAGACCTGCAACGCACCGGTCGCACCGGTGAACGGGGTCTTGCCATTGTCGTCACGGCCCATCCACACCACGGCCAGGGTGTCCTGGCTGAAGCCGGCAAACCAGCTGTCGCGCGAATCATTACTGGTGCCGGTCTTGCCAGCCAGATTCAACGACCCCGGCAACACGTTGTAGACCGACTTGCCAGTACCTTCCCGCATGACCCGCTGCATGGCGTTCTGCACCAGATAGATCGCGCCCGGATCGAAGCGCTGCTGGATCTGGAACGGGTAACGCTTGAGCGGCTCGCCCTCGGCGGTCAATACACTGCGAATGCCGCGCATCGGCGTGTTGAAGCCGCCACTGGCGATGGTCTGGTACATGGTTGCCACTTCCATCGGCGTCAGGCCGCCAGCGCCCAGCAGCATCGACGGATAGGCCGGCCATTCACGCGTCACGCCCAGCTTGTTAAGGGTCTTGAACACGTTCGGCACACCCAGCTCCAGACCCAGTTTGGCCGTGGACAGGTTGTAGGAATGCGCCAGCCCCTGATACAGGAAGATGTTGCCGTGGGATTTGCGGTCGTAGTTCTGCGGCTTCCAGACCTGGCCATCGGCGCCTTTGACCTGGAATGGCTCATCGGCCACCCAACTGGTCAGGGTGTATTTACTCGGCTGCTCCAGTGCCGTCAGGTAGATCGCCGGCTTGACCAGCGAGCCGATCGGCCGCACCGCATCAATGGCCCGGTTGAACCCGGCATAACCGGCCTGACGGCTGCCAAGCAAAGCCTGAACCTCACCGGTTTCCGGGTTGGTCACCACCATCGCCGACTCGACCTCATCGGCGCCCTTGCGCCCGGCCAGACGTTTGAAGGTCTCATCCATCGCGGCTTGAGACTTCATTTGCAGGATCGGATCGAAACTGGTGAAGATTCGCAGACCTTCTTCGGTCAAGTCCTCGTCGCGATAGTCTTCGCGCAATTGACGCTTGACCAGGTCAAGGAAAGCCGGGAACGAACTGTCCGCCAGGCTGCCAGTGCGGGTTACACCCAGTGGCATTTTCTTCGCAGCCGCCACCGCTTCCGGTGTGGCGACCCCCTGTTGCTCCAGCAGGTCGAGCACCAGGTTACGTCGCTCCAGAGCACGCTCAGGGTTGCGCCGCGGGTTGTAATACGACGGCCCCTTGACCAGACCCACCAGCAACGCCACCTGATGCAGTTTGAGTTCCGAGAGCGGCTGGCTGAAGAAATACTGACTGGCCAGACCAAAGCCATGCACGGCGCGCGGGCCGTCTTGGCCGACGAACACCTCGTTGAGATAAGCCTCGAGAATTTCCTGCTTGCTGTAGTGCACCTCAAGCAGCACCGACATCATCGCTTCATTGAGTTTGCGTGACAGGCTGCGCTCGTTGGTGAGGTAGAAGTTTTTTACCAACTGCTGGGTCAGGGTACTGCCGCCCTGGCGCATCTGCCCGGCCGAGGTGTTGACCCAGATCGCCCGGGCAATGGATTTGGGCGATACGCCAAAGTGGCTATAGAAGTCGCGGTCTTCGACCGCTACCAACGCGTCGAGCAGGTAGGGCGGCGCCTGATCAAGCTTGATCAGGATCCGGTCTTCGAGATTTTTCGGATACAGGCCGCCGATCAACAGCGGCTCCATACGCGCCACCGCCAGCTTGGCACCATTGGCAGCGCTCAGGTCGGCGACAAAGTCACCGGAGAAACGCACGCGAATCTGCTGCGCAGGGTCGGCACCTTCATAGAATTGAAAACCGCGAGTGTTCAGATCCACGGTATTGCCATTGACCGCTGCGGCCCCGGGACCATTGGCCACGCTTTCACGACGGTAGCCCAGCGCGTCGAGCTCAATGAGAAAATCGTCGCGGCTAAGCTTCTGGCCGACGAATAGCTCCAGCGGCCGGGCATAAACCTTGGCCGGAATCATCCAGCGTTTGCCAGAAAATTTCTCTTGGACCACGGCATCGAGATACACCGCGAAACCGGCCAGGATAACCAGGCCGACAATGCTGAGTTTCAGCCCCCAGCCAAGCCAGGTACGCAGCCTGCTGGTGGGTGGGCGTTTCTTGGAGGTACGGGAAGAACGGGATCGAGTCATGGGCGCGGATTATACGCACTTTAAAAAGGTTCGACAGACGCCTCGGCCAGCGGTTTGCAGTGCTGGGCCAAGCAGCCATAATGGCCGGCTTGAGGCATTAAAATTCCAAACATTTTGAAGGATCACCTGTGAGCCAGTCACTCATTGCAGCCCTGCAGAACCCTGCCCTGTTTCCCCATCCGGTGGAAAACTTCCAGGTCATCGAAACGCACATCTCATGGGTGCTGCTCACAGGCCCTTACGTTTACAAAATCAAGAAACCGATGAACTTTGGCTTCCTGGACTTCACCAGCCTGGAGTCACGCAAGCACTTTTGCCATGAAGAGCTGCGTCTGAACCAACGCCTCACCGAAGGCCTGTACCTTGAAGTGCTGCCACTGACCGGCTCAGCCGAAGCGCCGCAACTGGGCGGCGAAGGCCCGGCCATCGAATACGCCCTCAAGATGCGCCAGTTCCCGCAAAGCGGCCTGCTCAACGTCATGCAGGCCAACGGCGAACTGACTCAGGCACACATCAGCGAACTGGCCAGCCAGATCGCCCGCTTCCACCTGTCAGCGCCGAAGGTCGGCGACGAAACCGAGCTTGGCTCGCCAGACAGCGTCATGGCCCCGGTGACCCAGAATTTCGAACAGATCCGGCCAATGATCAGCGAAAAAGCCGACTTGCAGCAGCTTGAAGCACTGCAGGCCTGGGCCGAGTCGAGCTTTGAGCGGCTCAGGCCCCTGTTGGTTCAACGCA
Organism: Pseudomonas sp. StFLB209; assembly: GCF_000829415.1. Taxonomy (NCBI): domain Bacteria; kingdom Pseudomonadati; phylum Pseudomonadota; class Gammaproteobacteria; order Pseudomonadales; family Pseudomonadaceae; genus Pseudomonas; species Pseudomonas sp. StFLB209. The sequence goes on from NZ_AP014637.1 coordinate 1,053,256, forward strand.
AGGCCGAAGGTTTTATCCGCGAATGCCATGGGGATATCCACCTGGGCAACGCCGCGCTGATCGACGGTAAGGTCGTGCTGTTCGACTGCATCGAATTCAACGAGCCGTTCCGCAAGACCGACGTCTACGCCGACATCGGCTTCCTGGCCATGGACCTGGAAGACCGCGGCCTCAAACCACTGGCCAACCGCCTGATCAGCGAATACCTTGAACTGACCGGCGACTACCAGGGGCTGGAGCTGCTGAACTTCTACAAGGCCTACCGCGCTTTGGTTCGCGCCAAGGTCGCGCTGTTTGGCCTGGGGCCGGATGCGGACGCCGAACGCCGCGCCGCCGTGCTCGCTCAATACCGCAACTATGCCAACCTCGCAGAAAGCTACAGCGCCATCACTTCGCGCTTTCTGGCCATCACCCACGGTGTCTCGGCAGTCGGCAAAAGCCAGGTGGCGCTGCGCCTGACCCAATCGCTGGGGGCCATTCGCCTGCGTTCGGACGTTGAGCGCCAGCGCCTGTTCAGCAGCGAGAGCGGCGAGCGCTACGGCAGCGATGCCAGTGCAGCCACCTACAGCCGCCTGAACGAACTGGCCAGCCAGGTTCTGCACGCCGGTTTTTCGGTGGTTCTGGACGCCACCTTCCTCAAGCAGGCGCAGCGTCAGACTGCTGCACATGTCGCAGAGGAAAACGGCGTGCCGTTCCTGATCCTCGACTGTGAAGCACCCCAAGCCGTCATCGAGCAGTGGTTGCAGCAGCGCCAGACCGAAGGCGGCGACCCCTCCGAAGCGACTCTGGAAGTGGTACAGGCCCAACAGGCTGCCCGCGAGCCGCTGAGCGCCGAAGAAGTCCTGCTCAGCCAGCGCATCCAGACCCATGTCGGCAGCGACCTGGACAATCTCGCCGATGAACTGCGCCAGCGCCTGCCAGGCCTGTAAATAGCTGAAGAGCCGTTGAGCAGATGCTGCTTCACGGCCCCCAGATAGTGGCGATATAATGGCGCCATAAATCCAACGAACCCGAGTTAATGCTATGAGCCAGCCCAAACAGATCGACTCACCGCTGTATCTGTTACTGCGCAAGGATGATGTGGACGGCTTCAACAGGGAAAAACCCAGGGACGGCGTGATCGACCTGCGTGGTGGTGATTTCCGTGGCCTGGACCTGCGTGATCTGGACACTACCGGTATCGACTTTACCGATGCCTACTTCCGCTCTGCCGACTTACGCGGCCTGGATTTGCGCAACATCCCGATGGAAGGCGCCAGCATTGCTCACGCGCAGATTTCCGGAGCCTACTTCCCACCGGAACTGACCGCCGATGAGATTCTTATGTCGGTGAATTTCGGTACCCGCCTGCGCTACCGCACCCGCTGAGCGGTTCTGGTTGTAACCCGCCTGCGCAACGCAGGCGGGTAGCTGCACGTTTGCCTCCCCCCGTTTCCCGCTTGTTTGTCCCGACGGCTCGACAAGACTGAGCTGACGGCTGGATTCGTCGCGCAGCGCCATTGCAAAAAATTAATAAAACAACTGTTGACTTCGAAATGAGAATCGTTATGATTATCACAACTGGTCGCGAGACTGGTCGGTAACCTGAAAGACCTTGGTTCGGACTCTCAGATTATCTCCTCATCAGGCTAATCACGGTTTTTGACCCGGCACTTTGCCGGGTCTTTTTTTGTCTGCTCAATACCTGCCCGCCTCCAGTACACCCAAACTCACCAACAAGTCATCGAGCAGCACAGAGCCGCCGATCCGGACCCGCTGCGGCGAACACCAGGCGCTGCTGAAGCGGCTGCTGGCCAGACTCATGAGCGGTCTGGCGTCATTGAGGGTACGGACCCCGCCAACGATCTTGCAGCCCACCAGCCCTCCCGTTTCCGCTATCGACTCCAGCATGATCCGCACGATTTGTGGGCTGACCGGTGCCACCAGGCGGTCGGTGCAGCTCTTGAGAAAATCCGCGCCGGCGGCTATGGCGTCACGGCAGGCGCTGCGAATCAACTGCGGGTCGCGCAACTCGCCGGCTTCCAGGGTCACAGTAAAGCTGGCGCGGCTGCCGCACTCGGCCTTGCACGCAGCAAGCAACTCCGTTACCAGCGGGGCGTTACCGGCAAGCAGGGTGCGAAACGGATACACCACGTCGATTTCATCAGCACCAGAAACCAGCGCCGCACGTGCTTCCCGGACCACCATGTCGACGCTGTCGTTGGCCCATGGGAAATTGACCTGCGCCACCACCCGCACTTGCCGCGCTCGCAAACGGTCCAGAGCAGTCCGGGCCAGGCAAACAAAACGTGGCGCCACACAGACCGCCGCCACCGCGCCGACCGGCGTCAGGGCACGCTTGCAGAGGTTAATGATCCGCTCTTCGCTATCGTCGTGGTTGAGGGCCAGCAGTTCCAGCATCTCCAGGGCCCGGAGCGCCAGTTGCTCGGCATCGTCGCTCATTGCGTGCATCTCCCATCAGGAAAAGGATGGGCAGGACAATAACCGAGGCGCCAAGGTAAGAATCTGGCATACCAGGTTCAGGGAAGAGAGCTACATGAATGCAGGAAATGTCTGACTCAGCATCAGCGGGCAATCACCAGTGGATGCCCCAACTCCGGATGCGCCTGCACCAGCACGTCCAGGCCAAATACATGCTTGAGTGCTGCCGGCTGCAAGACTTCAAACGCCGTCCCCGCAAGATGCACGCAACCCTCATTGATCAGCAGCAAGCGATCGCAGTAACGCGCTGCCAGATTCAGGTCGTGGAGCACGATCAACACCGCCACCGAGCGCTCGGCGAAGCGTCGCACCGCTTGCAGGACGGTGTGCTGATGCAGCGGGTCAAGCATTGAGGTGGGTTCGTCGAGCAGCAACACACAATCACCGTCACCCGGCCAGAGCTGTGCAAGCACCCGTGCCAGATGCACCCGCTGGCGCTCGCCACCCGACAGCGCCATATAGCCACGCTCGGCCAGATGCAGGGCATCGGCGGCCTGCAAGGCCGCCTGTACGATCCGCGCATCTTGTTCGGCGCCGGTGGCATGGGGTAGCCGGCCCATGCCCACCACTTCATCAACCCGAAAGGCAAAGCTCAGCGTCGAGCTTTGCGGCAGCACGGCCAGACGCCGGGCGCGCTCCTCTGCAGCCCATTGCTGCAGCGGTTTGTCGGCCAGCCACACCCGGCCCTGAGCCGGCTTGAGGTCACCGCTCAGCGCAGCAAGCAGGCTGCTCTTGCCTGCGCCGTTAGGCCCCAGCACGCCGAGCACCTGACCGGCTTGCAACTGCAAATCGACCCCGCTGAGCACGCTGCGCTCGCCACGCACAATGTGCAGATTCTCGGCCCGCAACATCAACGCGCTCCCCGTACCAGCAGATAAAGAAAAAACGGCCCGCCCAGCAGCGCGGTGACAATCCCGATTGGCAGCTCAGCCGGGGCCAGGACCTGGCGTGCGAACAAGTCAGCGAACAGCAGCAGGCTGGCACCGGCCAATGCCGAGGCGGGTAACAAGACCCGGTGATCCGGACCGCAGAGCAGACGCACCAGGTGCGGGACGATCAGGCCAATAAAGCCGATTAGCCCGGCAGCCGCCACCGCTGCGCCGACCCCCAGCGCCGTGCAGAACACCAGCTCACGCTTGAGCGCCTGAACATCAACCCCCAGGTGGCGCGCCTCTGACTCGCCCAACAGCAACGCATTGAGTGCCTTGGCGCGGCGCGGCAGCCAGAGAATGATCAGCAGGCAGACCGGCAACAACGGCCATAACCTCACATAACTGGCGCCATTGAGGCTGCCCAGGTTCCAGAAGGTCAAGGTGCGCAGGGTCGCATCGTCGGCCAGGTAGGTGAGCAAACCAATCACCGAGGTCGCCAAGGCAGTCAACGCGATGCCGGCCAGTAACATGGTGGCGACGCTGGTCTGGCCGTCGCGGCGGCCCAGGCGATAAACGATCCCGGTCACCAGCAAACCACCGGCGACCGCGCTGAGCGACACCAGATAAGGCTGCAGCACCGTGGGCAGGCTGGCCCACCAGATACCGCCGACGATGGCCAGTGCTGCACCAAGCGCAGCGCCACTGGACACACCAACCAGCACCGGGTCGGCCAAGGGGTTGCGAAACAGGCCTTGCATGGCCACCCCGGACATCGCCAATACCGCGCCCACCGCCAGCCCCAGCAAGGTGCGTGGCAAGCGGATCTGGCCGATGATCAGCTCAGCCTGGCCGGCCTCCCCCGCCAACGGCCAGCCCGCCAGCCGCACAATGGCCGCCAGAGTGTCGTTGATCGGCAGCCTGACCGGCCCCATGGCCAGCGATAACAGGGTCGCCAGCAGACACAGGCCGATCAGCAGCGTAAACAGCAGCCGCGCCGATAAAGCGCGCTTCATGGCTGCGGATAAAAGACTTTGGACACGCCCAACAGCGCCCCGGGCAGGCGCGGCCCCAGCCCGCCCACCAGCAACGTCGGATCCAGATCGATCACTCGCTTGTCACGCACCGCCGGCATGGCTGTCAACAACGGATTCTCTTTGAGCAGCGCCTGGCGGGCCGCCTCTCCGGTCAGGGTGCGGTCAGCGACGATCAGCACCTGGGCTTCAAGTCCGGCCATGGCTTCGCTGGAAACCACTTTGTAGCCGTGGTGGCTCGCAAGATTGCGGCCACCGGCCTGCCTGATCAGCCAGTCTCCCACCGTACCGGTGCCGGCCACCATCGGCTTGCCACCGCCGTGGCCGACCAGCAGCAGGACACCGGGAACCGCCTGGCGGCGGCGCGCCTCGGTCACCCATTGTTGTTGGGTATCAAGCTGGCTGGCAAAGTCCTCGCTCAACTGGTCGGCCCGCTCCGGCACACCGAGCAAATGACCCAGACGCTGCAGGTTGTCCTTGAGAATGTCGAGTTCAGGCTGCGCCGGTAACACCTCGATTCTCACCCCGGCTGCGCGCAACTGCTCAAGTACCGCCGGCGGCCCCATTTCGTCGGTGCCCGCCATGGCGTCCGGACGCAGACTGAGAATGCCTTCGGCGGACAACTGACGCTGATAACCGATACGCGGCAAAGGCTTGAGCGACTCGGGGTTCTGACTGGTCGTGTCGACCCCCACCAGGCTGGGCTGAGCGCCCAGTTTGACGATCCATTCGGTCACTGCGCCGCCGGCACTGACCAGCCGCGCAGGTGGCTCGGCTGCCGTGGCCATTGGCACCGTCAGCACGCTGACACACAGGGCGACCAGCAAGGCGCGCAGAGACATGCAAGAATTCCTTTTATTGAATACGGGCGCAGCGACTCATGGAGCCGTTGCGAATCGACGACATTTGATAATTGTTTGCATTTAACGGTCAAGCACAATGAAGTTACTTTGCCTTTCCAGCCAACTCGCCGAAGGCAGCAGCCAGGCATTGAGCCTGGACGATCTACAGTTGCTGGCGGTGCGCAGGCATGGGCAGGTGTACCTGTATCGCAATCGCTGTCCGCACCGGAACATAACGCTGCATTGGCAAACAGATCATTGCCTGGATGACTCCGCCAGCCTGATCCGGTGCGCCAGCCACGGCGCACTGTTTCTGATTGAGAGTGGTGAATGCGTGGTCGGACCCTGCGAAGGCCAGTTTCTCAGTGCCGTGCCCTGCCGGGAAGACAGCCAGGGCATCTGGATACTGCCCGACTGATCAGCCGCTCAGAGCGACCGTACCTGCAGGCGCCGGACCAGACGGACCTCCTCGGCGCTGATGTCCACACCATAGGCCAGCACCTCGACTCCGGCGGCCACGGCCTCACGCAAGGCCGCAGCGTAGGCGGGGTCGATCTCCGCAGCCGGGCGCACCGCTTCGATGCCGGCCAGATTCACGCAGTACAGCAAGGCGGCGCGAACGCCCTCGCGCGCCAACGCCGCCAGTTCACGCAAGTGCCGGGCACCACGCTGGGTTACCGCATCGGGAAATGCCGCTACCGGCGAATCATCAAACCCCAGGGTGACGCTCTTGACCTCCAGGTACAGGTCGCCCTGTGGGTATTGCAGGCGAAAATCCACCCGGCTTTTTTCCTGGCCGTAAGGCACCTCACGCCTGAGGGCGGTAAAGCCGTTGAGTTCGCTGATGACACCGGCACGCAGGGCTTCTTCGACCAGCGTATTGGCCCGTCCGGTATTGATGCACGCCAACCGCCCCTGCGGCGTTTCACTGATCTCCCAAGTGCCCGGCAGTTTGCGCTTGGGATCATTGGAGCGACTGAACCACACCCGGCCACCGGGCTGCATGCAGTTAAGCATCGAGCCGGTGTTGGGGCAGTGAATGGTCAGGCGTTCGCCGCTGTCGGTTTCGATATCAGCCAGAAAACGCTTGTAGCGCTGCAACAGGCGGCCTTGTTCAAGTGCAGGATCAAAGCGCATCAGGCGCTCCAGCTACGCAGGCCACGGGCAATACGCTCGACCGCCTGCTCCAGGCGTTCGAGGCTTTGGGTGTAGGCAAAGCGCACGTGATGGCCGGCTTTATGGCGGCCGAAATCCAGCCCCGGAGTAAAGGCCACATGTTCGGTTTCCAGGAAATGCTGACAGAACGCGAAGGCATCGCCGCCGAACGCGCTGATATCAGCATACAGATAAAATGCGCCTTCAGGCTCCACGGCAATCCCGAAGCCCAACTCGCGCAGCGCCGGTAGCAGGTAATCACGGCGCCGGCCGAACTCGGCACGGCGCTGTTCAAGAATCTCCAGAGTCGGCGTTTCGAAACAGGCCAGCGCAGCGTACTGCGCCACACTCGGCGCGCTGATATAGAGGTTTTGCGCCAGTTTTTCCAGCTCACCGACTGCCGCTGGCGGTGCCACCAGCCAGCCCAGCCGCCAGCCGGTCATGCCAAAGTATTTGGAAAAACTGTTAAGCACGAAGGCATCGTCGTCCACTTCCAGGACACTGCTGGCCTCGGTGCCGTAAGTCAGGCCGTGGTAGATCTCGTCGACCACCATATGGCCGCGATGCGCCTTGAGGGTCGTGGACAATGCCTTGAGCTCATCGCGCTGCAGCAAGGTGCCGGTCGGGTTAGCCGGTGATGCCAGCAATGCACCCACACTGTCCTGATTCCAGAAACGCTCGACCAGCCCCGGCGTCAACTGATAACGCTCATCGGGGCCGACCGGGACCAGTTGCGCGCCGCCTTCAACCAGGCGCAGAAAATGCCGGTTGCACGGGTAGCCCGGATCAGCCAACAGCCAGTGCTTACCCGGATCGACCAGCAGGCTGCTGGCCAGCAGCAGCGCACCCGAGCCACCCGGAGTGATCAGAATACGCTGCGGATCAATATTCAGGCTGTAGCGCCGGGCATAGAACCCGGCGATCGCCTCGCGCAGCTCCGGTAGACCGCGGGCTGCGGTGTAGCGGGTCTTGCCCTCGGCCAGGGCAGCCTGGCCCGCCGCAACGATCGGCTGGGCGGTGGTAAAGTCGGGCTCGCCGATTTCCAGGTGGATCACATCGTGCCCGGCCGCCTGCAGTTCATTGGCGCGCGACAACAAGGCCATGACATGAAAGGGTTCGATGGCGCGGCTGCGCGCACTGTAGTGCTGGACCATGGGCGTTCCTTTGAAATTGGACATTCGGGCACCTCTGAAAACTGCCTGCTGGCTGGGCGCCTGCGGAGTTACACGCAGCTTGCGCTGGCTGCCTCGCCGATGTTTTCAGAGGTGCCCGTTGATTTGCCTTGTGCAACGGGCAGGCAGACACGATTCTACCCATGAGCTGGCCGCCGCAGGGTGATCAAAGTGCCGCAAAAAGGTGCATTAACAAAAATAAAAAAGAAACTCTGGTGCGCTTTAATGTTCTAGGTTTGATTGTCGGCAACCAGACTTTAACGGCTCGTTCACAACCCGGTGCCATGCACGACAACCGGGAGTAGCGGACGGCGAATTGATCTGGTAAGTTCGCCGGCTTGCACCTGCAGGGCCGACGGGTGTCGGTGATGGAACATCCTGCGCAACAGATTAGAAGAGTGAGAGGCGGTCCCTACATGCCCACGCAAGAAAAGCAACAGAATCTAATCAGCGGTTTCGAGCCTTATGTAGAAACCAAGGGCGAAGAGTACATGGGCGAGCCTATGCGCGCGCACTTCACCAAAATCCTCAACAAGTGGAAAAGTGACTTGATGCAGGAGGTCGACCGCACGGTAGACCATATGAAGGATGATGCGGCAAACTTTCCCGACCCGGCCGACCGCGCCAGTCAGGAAGAAGAGTTCAGCCTTGAACTGCGTGCCCGTGACCGCGAGCGCAAACTGATCAAGAAGATCGACAAGACTCTGCAACTGATCCTCGACGAAGAGTACGGCTGGTGCGAGTCCTGCGGCGTTGAAATCGGCATTCGCCGTCTCGAAGCCCGCCCGACTGCCGACCTGTGCATCGACTGCAAGACCCTGGCAGAAATCAAGGAAAAGCAGGTCGGCAAGTAAGCCTGCCGCCCCTGCAATAAAAAGACGCTTCGGCGTCTTTTTTGTTGAGCCGTTATTATCACCGCATGAACAAATCTTCTTACGTCGGGCGCTTCGCACCCACCCCCAGCGGTTATCTGCATTTCGGCTCACTGGTCGCTGCCCTGGCCTCTTATCTGGACGCCCGCGCAGCCAACGGCGTGTGGCTGATGCGCATGGAAGATCTGGACCCGCCACGGGAAGTGGCCGGCGCCCAGACCGCCATTTTGCAGACCCTGGAAGCCTACGGTTTTGAATGGGACGGCGACTGCGTGCGCCAGAGCGAACGCCATGAGGCCTATGCCCAGGTTCTTGAGCGCTGGTTCAGCCAAGGGCTGGCCTACACCTGCACCTGCTCGCGTAAACAGCTGCAAGCCTATGACGGGGTGTACCCCGGCTTGTGCCGCAACCTCGGCCACGCCCCGGATGACGGTGCTATCCGGCTGCGTGTACCGGAGCTCGAGTACCGCTTTACCGACCGGGTACAGGGTGAGTATCGCCAGCATCTGGGCCGCGAGGCCGGTGATTTTGTGATTCGCCGCCGCGACGGGTTTTACGCCTATCAACTGGCGGTGGTCATCGACGACGCCTGGCAAGGTATCAACAACATTGTGCGCGGCGCCGACCTGCTCGACTCCACGCCTCGGCAACTGTACCTGCAAGAGCTGCTCGGCATTGCCCAACCGCGCTACCTGCATGTGCCACTGATTACCCAGCCCGACGGCCACAAACTCGGCAAGTCCTACCGCTCGCCCCCGCTGCCCGCCGACCAGGCCACCCCGTTGCTGCTGCGAGCCTTGCGCGCACTTGGGCAACCCACTGACGAACAACTGCTCTATGGTACGCCGCAGGAAGTGCTCAGTTGGGCGGTGCAGCACTGGGATGCCGGGCAAATCCCCAGGCTTTCAGTCATTGCGGAGTCTGGAATAGACTGATCCAGAGCGGTTGCCGAATTCTGCTGAAATCGGCGCTTGCAGGTTGTACCGCATTGGTTAACATGCCGCTCCTCACCCACCCAAGACACCTGGTTCAAGGAGGCGCCATGTACATCTACCGACTGGTCCTGCTGCTGGTGGTGGGCATCTATCTGTTTTCGCCAGCCATCATGGACTGGTGGATCGACGCAACAGGCGCCTGGTACCGGCCATACATGCTCTGGCTGATTCTCATCGTGGTGACGTTCATTCTGCAAAGCCAGCGAGACGCCGATGAGCTTTAGCCTGACCCAAATGCTGCTGGTCAGCACGGCCTACCTGCTGGTGCTGTTCGGCGTTGCCTGGATCAGCGAGCGCGGCCTGATCCCACGCTGGATCATTCGCCACCCGCTGACCTACACCCTGTCGCTTGGGGTTTACGCCAGCTCCTGGGCGTTCTACGGCACGGTGGGCCTGGCCTATCAGTATGGCTATGGTTTTCTGGCGACCTATCTGGGTGTTTCCGGGGCGTTTCTGCTGGCGCCGGTGCTGCTTTACCCGATTCTGAAAATCACCCGCACCTATCAGCTTTCGTCGCTGGCCGACTTATTCGCGTTTCGCTTTCGCAGTACCTGGGCAGGCGCCCTGACCACGATATTCATGCTGATCGGCGTCTTGCCGCTGCTGGCTTTGCAGATTCAGGCGGTGGCCGACTCGATCGGCATTCTGACCGGTGAACCGGTGCGCAATCGGGTCGCCGTAGCATTCTGCGCCCTGATCAGCCTGTTCACGATCTTCTTTGGCTCGCGGCATATCGCAACCCGGGAAAAGCATCAGGGCCTGGTGTTCGCGATTGCCTTTGAATCGATCATCAAACTGGTCGCGCTGGGCGCTCTGGGTATCTACGCCCTGTACACGGTGTTCGGCGGCCCGCAACAACTGGAACTCTGGCTGTTGCAGAACCAGACCGCCCTGGCCTCGCTGCACACCCCATTGCAGGAAGGCCCGTGGCGCACCCTGCTGCTGGTGTTCTTTGCCTCGGCCATCGTCATGCCGCACATGTATCACATGACCTTTACCGAAAACCTCAACCCGCGCGCGCTGGTCAGCGCCAGTTGGGGGCTGCCGTTCTACCTGCTGCTGATCAGCCTCGCCGTGCCGCTGATTCTCTGGGCCGGTCTGAAACTCGGCGCACCGACCAGCCCGGAATACTTCACCCTGGGCCTGGGCATGGCCGCGCACAGCAAATCACTGGCGTTGCTGGCTTATGTAGGCGGCCTGTCGGCAGCCAGCGGGCTGATTATCGTCACCACCCTGGCGTTGTCGGGCATGGCGCTCAACCATCTGGTGCTGCCGTTGTACCAGCCGCCGGCCGAGGGCAATATCTATCGCTGGCTGAAATGGACCCGCCGCGCGCTGATCATCGCCATCATCGCTGCCGGCTACTGCTTCTACCTGATGCTCGGCGCCCAGCAAGACCTGGCCAATATGGGCATCGTCGCCTTCGTCGCCACCTTGCAGTTCCTGCCCGGCGTCCTGTCGGTGCTGTACTGGCCGACCGCCAACCGACGCGGCTTTATCGCCGGGATCCTGGCCGGCATCACGGTCTGGGTGTTCAGCATGCTGTTGCCGCTGCTGGGCAATCTCGAAGGCTTCTACATTCCGATGCTGAACATGATCTATGTGCTGGATGACACCAGCTGGCACATGGCGGCGATCGCCTCACTGGCGGCCAACGTGGTGATGTTCACTCTGGTGTCGCTGTTCACCAACGCCAGCGCCGAAGAGGCCAGTGCCGCCGAAGCCTGCGCTGTGGATAACGTGCGCCGCCCACAACGCCGTGAGTTGTTCGTCGCCTCGCCTCAGGAATTCGCCACCCAACTGGCCAAGCCGCTGGGCGGCAAGGCCGCACAAAAAGAGGTTGAACAGGCACTGCGTGACCTGTACCTGCCCTTCGACGAACGCCGCCCCTATGCCTTGCGCCGCTTGCGCGACCGGATCGAAGCCAACCTGTCCGGCCTGATGGGCCCAAGCGTCGCCCAGGACATGGTCGAAACGTTCCTGCCGTATAAGTCCGGCGGCGAAAAGTACGTGACAGAAGACATCCACTTCATCGAGAGCCGGCTTGAGGACTACCACTCGCGCCTCACCGGCCTGGCCGCGGAACTCGATGCCTTGCGCCGCTACCACCGCCAGACCCTGCAGGAACTGCCCATGGGGGTCTGCTCGCTGGCCAAGGATCAGGAAATCCTGATGTGGAACCGAGCCATGGAAGAACTCACCGGCGTCCCTGCCCAGCATGTGGTGGGCTCGCGGCTGGAGACCATTGCCGAGCCCTGGAAAGGCCTGCTGAGCAGCTTCATCAGCGTGCCTGACGAACACCTGCACAAACAGCGGCTGTCGCTGGAGGGCCAGATTCGCTGGCTGAACCTGCACAAGGCGGCCATTGACGAGCCGCTGGCGCCCGGTAACAGTGGCCTGGTGCTGTTGGTCGAAGACCTTACCGAAACCCAGATGCTCGAAGACAAGCTGGTGCATTCCGAGCGCCTGGCCAGCATTGGCCGACTGGCCGCCGGGGTGGCCCACGAAATCGGCAACCCGATCACCGGTATCGCCTGCCTAGCGCAGAACCTGCGCGAAGAACGCGAAGACGAACCGGAATTGGCGGAAATCAGTAGCCAGATCATCGAACAGACCAAGCGTGTATCACGCATCGTCCAGTCGCTGATGAGCTTCGCCCACGCCGGCGCACACCAGAACAGCGACGAACCGGTGTGCCTGGCCGAGGTCGCGCAGGATGCCATTGGTCTGCTGGCACTCAACCGGCGCAACTTTGAAATACAGTTCTACAACCTCTGTGACCCCGACCACTGGGCCGATGGCGACCCGCAGCGGCTGGCTCAGGTGCTGATCAACCTGCTGTCCAACGCACGCGACGCATCCCCGGCCGGCAGTGCCGTGCGGGTCATGAGCGAAGCCTCTGAACATACCGTGGACCTGATCGTCGAAGATGAAGGCAGTGGTATTGCGAAAGCAATCATGGACCGATTGTTCGAACCGTTCTTCACCACCAAAGATCCTGGCGAAGGCACTGGGCTGGGGCTTGCTCTGGTCTATTCCATCGTTGAAGAGCATTATGGACAAATCACCATCGACAGTCCGGCCGATCCTGTACGGCAACGAGGCACCCGTATCCGGGTGACGCTACCGCGACATGTCGAAGCGACGTCCACCGTGAACTGAGACCGTCGAGAGAACCGAATCAATGCCGCATATTCTGATCGTCGAAGACGAAACCATCATCCGCTCGGCGCTGCGTCGCTTACTGGAGCGCAATCAGTATCAGGTCAGCGAAGCCGGCTCGGTGCAGGAAGCTCAGGAACGCTTCAGCATTCCATCGTTTGACCTGATCGTCAGTGACCTGCGCCTGCCCGGCGCTCCGGGCACCGAACTGATCAAGCTTGGCGAAGGCAAGCCGGTGCTGATCATGACCAGCTATGCCAGCCTGCGCTCGGCCGTCGACTCGATGAAAATGGGCGCGGTCGATTACATCGCCAAGCCTTTTGACCACGACGAGATGCTTCAGGCGGTGGCGCGAATCCTGCGCGATCGCCAATCGGCGCAACCCCAGTCACAACCCCAGGCCGCCGAGCGCAGTAACGGCAAGGCTGCCAGCGCAGCGGATAAACCGACCGCCGCCAACGCCAATGGCGAAATCGGCATTATCGGTTCCTGCCCGCCGATGCAGGACCTGTACGGCAAGATTCGCAAGGTTGCGCCCACTGACTCCAACGTGCTGGTCCAGGGCGAGTCCGGCACCGGTAAAGAGCTGGTCGCGCGCGCCCTGCATAACCTTTCGCGCCGCGCCAAGGCGCCGATGATCTCGGTCAACTGCGCGGCGATTCCCGAATCGCTGATTGAATCGGAACTGTTCGGCCATGAAAAAGGCGCCTTTACCGGGGCCAGTGCCGGCCGTGCAGGCCTGGTCGAGGCGGCCGATGGCGGTACGCTGTTTCTCGACGAAATTGGCGAGCTGCCGCTGGAGGCCCAGGCACGGCTGCTGCGCGTCTTGCAGGAAGGCGAAATTCGCCGGGTCGGCTCGGTGCAATCGCAAAAGGTCGATGTGCGCCTGATTGCTGCGACCCACCGCGACCTCAAGACCCTGGCCAAAAACGGCGAATTTCGCGAAGACCTTTATTACCGCCTGCATGTGATTGCCTTGAAGCTGCCGGCGCTGCGCGAGCGTGGTAACGACGTGCTGGAGATCGCCCGCGCGTTTCTGGCCCGGCAGAGCGCCAAGGCCGGACGCCCTGAACTACGCTTCGGTGCCGATGCCGAGCAGGCCATCCATCACTACAGCTGGCCCGGTAACGTGCGCGAGCTGGAAAACGCCGTCGAACGCTCGGTGATTCTCAGTGAGTCGGCGGAAATCTCTGCCGACCTGCTAGGCATCGACATTGAGCTGAGTGATCTGGACGAGGTGGATTTCGTCGGCCTGGCGCCGCTGCCCAATGGCGCAAGCGGGGCCAATCAGGATCCCAGTGAAGACCTGTCGCTGGAAGACTACTTCCAGCATTTTGTCCTTGAACACCAGGATCACATGACCGAAACCGAACTGGCGCGCAAACTGGGCGTGAGCCGCAAGTGCCTCTGGGAGCGCCGCCAGCGCCTGGGCATACCACGGCGCAAGGGTGTCACCAACGAAACCTGATCGCGTGACCAGGTAACAGTTCCCGCCCAGCGAGCAAAACTGTTACCGATCCTTATCCAGACGTAACAAAAGCCGGGGTTTACGGTAACGAAATCCCGGCTTTTTTTCGCCCCCTTGCAATCACGGCACGGCCAAACCCTTGATTTACAAGGACTTCAAAAAGTTGGCACGTGTTCTGCTATATGCTTAGTACAAGAAAAATAAAAACCTGTACCACCCACATAATAAAAACAAGACGAATCGACTCACGCATAACAAGAACAACACGGCGGAGGCGCAGCTAACTGATTCTTTTGGAGAGGTGTTGTATTTGGGGCTTGCCCCACGACCAGGCTGAGAACAACAAAAACTACCCCAAGGTAGCACCTGAACTGGTTGGATCGATTGATCATTGCAAGACAGCGACCAAAGCAATCCGTTTGCTCTTTACTCTCGGTTTGAGAGGTTTCACAGGCACAAAGCCTTGTGAATGGGCACTCAACAAAAACAAGAAGCCCGACTCAATAATAAAAATAAAGAGCACGCACTTTGGGGGAGCTTCGGCTCCCCCAGTAGCTTCCGGACTTCTGTCACCCTGCCTACAAGGCCCGCAGCACGCGGCCTACCTCCCGCTTAGACGGCTTCCTACACCATTGCTCGATCAAATGCTAGAATCCCCGCCCATCATGCGGTCATTCTCCATTTTTGGCCGAATATTCCTTCAAACAGTGCATCCCATGCTGAAGAAGCTGTTCCAGTCATTTCGTTCTCCACTGCGCACGCCGCAGCAACACACGCGTTCAACGCCGATCGTGCTCAATAGTAATCAGCATTCGCTGCAACGCGCTCAGTTCAGCCGCCATGCGGTGAACATCGTCGAGCGCCTGCAAAGCGCGGGCTACCAGGCTTATCTGGTCGGCGGCTGCGTTCGCGACCTGCTGCTGCAGATCAACCCCAAGGACTTCGACGTTGCCACCAGTGCCACGCCCGAGCAGATCCGCGCCGAGTTTCGTAATGCGCGCATCATTGGCCGACGCTTCAAGCTGGTGCATATCCACTTCGGCCGGGAAATCATCGAGGTTGCGACCTTTCGCGCCAATCATCCCGACGAAGATGAAGAAGAAAACACCCACCAGTCATCGCGCAACTCCAGTGGCCGGATCCTGCGTGACAACGTCTACGGCACCCTGGAAGACGATGCACAGCGCCGCGACTTCACTATTAACGCGCTGTACTACGACCCGGTGACCGAGCGCATCCTCGATTACGCCAACGGTGTACACGATATTCGCAATCGGCTGATTCGCCTGATCGGCGACCCGGAGCAACGCTACAAGGAAGACCCGGTGCGCATGCTGCGTGCGGTGCGCTTTGCGGCCAAGCTGAACTTCGGCATCGAAAAACACAGCATGCTGCCGATCCGGCCGCTGGCACCGATGCTGCGCGATATCCCGGCGGCACGGCTGTTCGAGGAGTCGCTCAAGCTGTTCCTGTCCGGGCATGGCGAGATCACTTTCGAAATGCTCGTCGACCTTGAGCTGTTCGACCCGCTGTTCCCGGCCACCGCCAAGGCGCTGGAATACAACCCGACCTACACCCATACGCTGATCAGCAAGGCGCTGGCCAACACCGACCTGCGGGTGCGTCAGGAAAAGCCAGTCACCCCGGCCTTCATGTTCGCAGCGCTGCTCTGGCCAGCCTTGCCGGCCCGGGTACTGCGCCTGCAAGAGCGCGGCACGCCGCCGATCACCGCGATGCAGGACGCCGCTCACGAACTGATCGTCGAACAGTGCCGCAGCATTGCCATCCCCAAGCGTTTCACCCTGCCGATCCGCGAGATCTGGGACATGCAGGAACGCTTGCCGCGCCGTTATGGCAAACGCGCCGACCAGTTGCTCGACCATCCGCGCTTTCGCGCCGGTTACGACTTCCTGTTGCTACGTGAAACCGCTGGCGAACAGACCGATGGTCTGGGCCAATGGTGGACCGATTATCAGGACGCCAACGACAGCGAACGGCGGCACATGATCAGCGACCTGAGCAGCAAGTCCGACGAAACCGGCAACGGCCCGCGCAAGCGCCGCCGCAGCGGTTCGAAACGCAAGCGCGGCAGCGACGATGCAGACCTGTTCAATGACTGAACGCGCCTATATCGGCATGGGCAGCAACCTGGCCGATCCGGCGGCGCAGTTGCGCAACGCCCTTGAAGCCATGACCCGGCTGCCCGGCACCCGGTTGGCTGGGGTATCGTCGTTCTACGTCAGCGACTCATTGCTGCCCGGCCAACCGCGCTACACCAATGCGGTGGCGGCACTGGATACTGATCTGGCGCCCTTGCAATTGCTCGACGCCCTGCAGGCCATAGAACTCGATCAAGGCCGCGAGCGCCTGGAGCGCTGGGGGCCACGTACGCTGGACCTGGATATCCTGTTGTTCGGCGAGCAGTTGATCGATGTGCCGCGCCTGCAGGTGCCGCATTACCACATGCAGGCCCGGGCATTCGTGCTCTATCCGCTGGCCGAGCTGGACGCCGACCTGCAACTGCCCGACGGCCGCCGCCTCGACCAGATGCTGGCCGCCTGCCCCTTCGAAGGCCTTGAGCGCCTGCCAGCCTTGCAGTAGCAATCCTTTAATGCCCAGAGGGCGCTTATAAAAGAAGTTTTTAGAAGCGTCCTCGTAACGGGTAACACCTCCAATTGACTTCACACTCCCGCCTCACGAAGATAGGCCTCCCGCGCCGGCTTGCTGGCGAATGGGCACAAGACAGGCCTTTGCAAAACACCGCGACACGACGGTGTGCCTGCTTTCCAGGATAAATCCCGAGGATTTACAACGCCTGGTGATGGAGGAACTCTACATGCCGGTTACAACCGTTACGTCGTTGCAGTCGCTCAAGCAAAAGGGTGAAAAGATCACCATGCTGACGTGCTATGACGCGACTTTCGCCCATGTCGCCAGTGGTGCGGGCGTCGAAGTCCTGCTGGTCGGTGACTCGCTGGGTATGGTCCTGCAGGGCCATGACAGCACCCTGCCTGTTACTGTGGCCGACATGGCGTATCACGTCGCCAGTGTCAGCCGTGGCAATCAAGGCGCGCTGGTGCTCGCTGACCTGCCCTTCATGGCCAACGCCAGCATTGAGCAAACCCTGCTCAACAGCGCCACGCTGATGCGGGCCGGCGCGCACATGGTCAAGGTCGAAGGTGCTGCATGGCTGGCCGACTCGGTACGCCAGCTCACCGACCGCGGTATTCCGGTGTGCGTACATTTGGGCCTGACCCCGCAAACCGTCAATGTGATGGGCGGCTATAAAGTTCAGGGCCGGCTCGAAGCCCAGGCCCGACAGATGCGGGCCGACGCCATTGCCCTTGAACAGGCCGGCGCAGCGATGATTCTGCTCGAATGCGTGCCCACCGAGCTGGCCCAGGAAATTACCCAGGCCGTCCAGGTGCCGGTCATCGGGATCGGTGCCGGCAGCGGCACCGACGGCCAGGTGCTGGTGCTGCACGACATGCTCGGCCTGTCGATCAGCGGCCGGGTCGCCCGCTTCGTGCGCAACTTCATGGTCGGCCAGCCGGATATCCCGTCGGCCATCAGCGCCTATGTAGCCGCAGTCAAAGACCTCAGCTTCCCTGCCCTTGAACACGGATTCCAGGCATGAACACAGTCAACAGCGTTCAGGCACTGCGCGCAGCCATTGCCCAGGCACGTAAAGACGGCAAACGCATTGCGCTGGTGCCGACCATGGGTAATCTGCACAGCGGCCATACCACTCTGGTGGCCCGCGCCGCTGAACACGCTGACTTCGTGGTGGCGAGCATCTTCGTCAACCCGCTGCAGTTCGGCGCCAATGAAGACCTGGCCAGTTACCCGCGCACCCTCACCGCCGACCAGCAAAAGCTCCAGCAGTCTGGCTGCCACCTGTTGTTCAGCCCCGGTGTGGACGAGATGTACCCCAACGGCATGGGCGAGCAGACCCGGGTCAGCGTACCGCTGGTTTCCGAAGGTCTGTGCGGTGCCAGCCGGCCCGGGCATTTTGAAGGCGTGGCCACGGTGGTCAGCAAGCTGTTCAACATGGTTCAGCCGGATGTCGCGGTATTTGGCGAGAAGGACTTCCAGCAGCTGGCGGTGATCCGCGCGATGGTCCGCGACCTGAACATGCCAATCCAGATCATTGGCGAACCCACCGTGCGCGCCGCTGACGGCCTGGCGCTGTCGTCGCGCAATGGTTACCTGAGTGATGAGCAGCGCGCCCAGGCGCCGGCCCTGTACCGGGTACTGCGCTCGATAGCCGATGCCCTGCAAGCCGGTGACACCCGGTTCACAGCCTTGCTCGACAGTGGCCGCGACGAGCTTGCGGCAGCTGGCTTTCGAGTCGATTATCTGGAGATTCGCGAGGCTACCAGCCTGCGCCCGGCCACCGAGGCTGATCGCGATGTGGTGGTGATTGGCGCAGCGTTGCTGGGCAAAACCCGACTGATCGACAACCTGCACCTGAGCCGCTGAGGCGTCATTGGCTACTGCAACGGCGCCCTGCGATGAACTAAGCTGGGACAGCAGTGCCATAGCCCTACAGATTGGCGTGGTAATCGATGGCACCCTGGCGTGAAATGCCCGTACATTGAGCGGCGCCCCCAATGTCGAGCCTGCGCTACACAACGGCCGCCGCAGCTGCGGCCCTGACATGTCCACTGGCAGTTCAAGTTAAAGGAAACCCCAAGCGATGGCGTACTACCGCAATCCTTCCGATGTGACCGCTCTGCCCGCCTGGCAGGCATTGAGCCAACACCGCCAGGCAATGCAAGACTTCAGCATGCGCGATGCATTCGCCGCTGACCCGCAGCGTTTCAGCCAGTTCACCCTGAGCAGCAATGGCCTGTTTCTCGACTACTCGAAAAACCTGATCACCACCGAAACCCGCGAGTTGCTGGTCAATCTGGCCAAGGAAGCGGGCCTCAAGGAAGCCATCAAGGCGCAGTACGACGGCGAGCTGGTCAACGCCTCCGAAGGCCGCCCGGCGCTGCACACCGCGCTGCGACGCCCGGTGGGTGACAAGCTGCTGGTCAACGGCACCAACATCATGCCCGAAGTGCACCGGGTGCTGAGCCAGATGACCGAACTGGTCGGCCGGATCCATGACGGCCTGTGGCGCGGCTACACCGAAAAGCCGATCACCGACGTGGTCAACATCGGCATCGGTGGCTCCTACCTGGGTCCGGAGCTGGTCTCCGAATCGCTGCTGGCCTACACCCACAAGGGCGTACGTTGCCATTACCTGGCCAATATCGACGGCAGTGAATTCCACGAGCTGTCGATGAACATCCGTGCCGAAACCACACTGTTCATCGTCTCGTCGAAATCCTTCAGCACCCTGGAAACCCTCAAGAACGCCCAGGCGGCAAGGGCCTGGTATCTGGCTCAGGGCGGCTCGGAAGCCGAACTGCATCGTCACTTCATTGCCGTGTCGAGCAACAACGCGGCGGCGGTGGCATTCGGTATTCGTGAAGAAAACATCTTCCCGATGTGGGACTGGGTCGGTGGCCGCTATTCGCTGTGGTCGGCCATCGGTCTGCCGATTGCGCTGGCCATCGGCATGTCCAACTTCAAGGAGCTGTTGTCGGGCGCCTACACCATGGACCAGCACTTCCAGAGCGCGCCGTTCGAGCAGAACATGCCGGTGCTGCTGGGCCTGCTCGGGGTGTGGTATGGCAATTTCTGGGGCGCACAGAGCCACGCGATCCTGCCGTACGACCATTACCTGCGCAACATCACCAAGCACCTGCAACAGCTGGACATGGAGTCCAACGGCAAGAGCGTGCGTCAGGACGGCAGCCCGGTATCGACCGACACTGGCCCGGTGATCTGGGGCGGTGTGGGCTGTAACGGCCAGCACGCCTACCACCAGTTGCTGCACCAGGGCACCCAGCTGATTCCGGCCGACTTCATCGTGCCGATCGTCAGCTTCAACCCGGTTGCCGACCATCATCAGTGGCTGTACGCCAACTGCCTGTCGCAGAGCCAGGCGCTGATGCTGGGCAAGACCCGCACCGAGGCCGAAGCCGAACTGCGTGAAAAAGGCGTGCCCGAAGAGCAGATTCAGAAGCTGGCGCCGCACAAGGTGATCCCCGGCAACCGGCCGAGCAACACCCTGGTGGTCGAACGCATCAGCCCGCGCCGGCTGGGTGCACTGGTCGCCATGTACGAGCACAAAGTGTTCGTGCAAAGCGTGATCTGGGGCATCAACGCCTTCGACCAATGGGGTGTGGAGCTGGGCAAAGAGCTGGGCAAAGGCGTCTACCAGCGCCTGACCGGCGGTATCGAAGAGCCTGCCGAAGATGCCTCTACCCAGGGTCTGATCAACTACTTCCGCGGCCGTCATCGCGGTTGATCCCCTTGTAGGGACGACCCATGCGGGAACGACCTTGGTCGTGAAAGCGGCGTGATGTTCACAGCAGATAGTGTGAATGTAACGCCCCCTTCACGAGCGAGCTCGTTCCCACTGAGGTAGCAACTCAGATCTGTGAGAACACCCTCTGTGGGAACGAGCTCAGATCGGTAACACCCGCGCTATGCCTACCGGGATTGAACCCTCCTCCCCCTTGCCGCTCCTATTCTTGTAGACACCCAAGAACAAGGAGCATGGCATGTTGCAGCTCAGCGATTTCCCTCAAGCCGATGCCGTACGCCGCGCAGCGCGCCTGAGCCCGGATGACTATCAGCGCCTGTATCGGCAGTCTATCGAGCAGCCGGAACAGTTCTGGGCCGAACAGGCCAAGGCCTTTCTCGACTGGGATGCACCCTGGACCCAGGTCTGTCAGGCCGACCTGCACACCGGCCAGGCGCAGTGGTTCAAGGGCGGCAAACTGAACGTCAGCTACAACTGCATCGACCGCCACCTGGCCAGCCGCGGCGATCAGCCGGCCATAATCTGGGAAGGCGACAACCCCGGCGAGTCCGCCGAAATCACCTACAAGAAGCTCCATCACCATGTGGCACGGCTGGCCAACGTGCTCAAGCAACGTGGCGTGAAAAAAGGCGACCGGGTGTGCATCTACATGCCAATGATCCCCGAAGCCGCCTACGCCATGCTCGCCTGCACGCGCATCGGCGCGGTGCATTCAGTGGTGTTTGGCGGCTTCTCTCCAGAAGCGCTGCGCGACCGGATACTCGATGCCGACTGCCATACCGTGATCACTGCCGATGAGGGCGTGCGCGGCGGCAAGTACATCCCGCTCAAGGCCAACGTCGACAAAGCGCTGCAAAGCTGCCCGGCGGTCACTACCGTACTGGTGGTAGAGCGTACCCAAGGCGAGATCGACTGGGTCGAAGGCCGGGATATCTGGTATCACCTGGCGCTCAAAGGGGTCGATGACCATTGCCCGCCCGAGGCGATGGACGCCGAGGACCCGCTGTTTATCCTCTACACCTCCGGCAGCACCGGTAAACCCAAGGGCGTGTTGCACACCACCGGCGGCTACCTGTTGCACGCGGCGCTGACTCACAAGCTGGTGTTCGACTACCAGGATGGCGAAGTCTACTGGTGCACGGCGGATGTCGGCTGGGTCACCGGCCACAGCTACATCGTCTACGGCCCATTGGCCAACGGCGCGACCACCCTGATCTTTGAAGGCGTGCCTAACTACCCGGACAGTTCGCGCTTCTGGCAGGTGATCGACAAGCATCAGGTGAATATCTTCTACACCGCACCAACCGCGCTGCGCGCCCTGATGCGCGAGGGTTCCGGTCCCTTGCAGAGCACTTCGCGCAGCAGCCTGCGGGTGCTGGGCAGTGTCGGCGAGCCGATCAACCCCGAAGCCTGGGACTGGTACTTCCGCCAGGTCGGCCAGGCGCGCTGCCCCATCGTCGATACCTGGTGGCAGACCGAGACCGGCGGCATCATGCTCAGCCCACTGGTGGGTGAGGCGCGGATCAAACCCGGTTGTGCCAGCCGGCCGTTGTTTGGCGTGCAGCCGGTGTTACTCGATGACAAAGGCCAGCCAATCGAAGGCGCGGGCAGTGGCTTGCTGGCGATCAAGGCCAGTTGGCCAGGGCAGATCCGCAGTGTGTACGGTGACCCGCAGCGGATGATCGACACCTATTTCAAGCCTTACCCCGGCTATTACTTCACGGGTGATGGTGCGCGCCGCGACGAGGACGGTGATTACTGGATTACCGGGCGGGTCGATGATGTGATCAATGTGTCCGGGCACCGGATCGGCACGGCGGAGGTCGAGAGCGCGATTGTGCTGCATGACAGCATTGCCGAGGCGGCCGTGGTCGGTTATCCGCATGAGGTCAAAGGCATGGCGATCTATGCCTTTGTGACCCCGGTCAAGGGCGTGGAACCCTCTGATACGCTGAAGCAGGAGTTGCTGACGCGGGTCAGTGGCGAGATCGGCAGCTTTGCCAAGCCTGAGCTGATCCAGTGGACGCCAGCGTTGCCCAAGACCCGTTCGGGCAAGATCATGCGGCGGATCCTGCGCAAGATTGCCTGTAACGAGCTCGACAGCCTGGGGGATACCTCGACCCTGGCCGATCCGGCGGTGGTGGATGAGCTGATCGACAAGCGGATGAACCGTTGAGAGGGTTTATCCGTTAAATGCGACCCGGCGCTTGAGCATCAAGGCGCTTAGCCTTCATTATTCGCGAGCAAGTTCGCTCGGGGTTATGCTCCGGCCCGTGGATCAGCCTTAGGCGTTATATGGAATTCATTCGCCGTCGTATCGAAACGCAGGTTCTGAGCCTGACCGGCCTGGCGCTCGGTCAGCTCGACCTGGAAAATCCCAAGGGTGACCCTGGCCTGTTCGGCCCGCAGGCGGTGTGCTGGCGGGTCAATGGGGATTTCACCAGTATGCTGATCGGCGGTATCAGCGCGCTGATGCTGCAGACCCTGCATCCACTGGCATTGTCCGGGGTCTGGGATCATTCGAGCTTTCGTCAGGACATGCTCGGTCGCCTGCGCCGCACCGGGCAGTTCATCTCAGGGACCACCTATGGCTCGACGCAGGATGCCCAGTGGCTGATCGACAAGGTACGGCGTATTCACCTGCAGATCACCGGCACTGCACCGGACGGCCGGATTTATGCGGCCAGCGATCCGGCCTTGCTGACCTGGGTGCATGTCGCGGAGGTCAGTTGCTTCATGGCCGCGCACCTGCGTTACCTCAACCCGCAGCTGTCGCCAGCCGAGCAGGACGCCTATTTTGCCGAAACCGCCCTGGTCGCAGAGCAACTGGGTGCCCGCAACGTCCCGCGCTCACGCCAGGCGATTGCCGAGTATCTGGACAATATCCGCAGCGAACTGGTCTGCGACCAGCGCAGTCATGAAGTGATCCGCCTGCTGCTGGCGGAGCCGGCGCCCAATCGGCTGGTCAAACCGTTCGGCGCGCTGATGATGCAGGCCGGTATCGAGCTGTTGCCCAACTGGGCCAGCACCATGCTCAGCCGCCAGCAGAGCGCGCCCAAGCGCGCCCTGATCCGCACCGCCGTGCGCAGCGTGGCGCCGGTATTGCGCTGGGCAGTGCGCAACGGCTCGGTGCACCGGGCGAGGCGGCGCATGGGGGTGCAATAATCTGATCGCGCTGCACAAATCTTCTAGATAGCCAGCGGCGCGGGTGGACGATAATGGCGGCGCGAATGAACCTGCGGGCACCCTTGACCGATCATGCCGACCACTAGCTGGATCACCCTCAAACTGGATGCCGAAACCGGGATCGAGACCATTCGGGCGCACTTTACCGGCCATGCCTACGACCCGCACTGGCACGACTGTTACCTGGTGGGCATTACCGAGCAGGGCGTGCAGCAATTCAACTGCCGCCGCCAGTTGCACAGCAGCACGCCGGGCCAGGCGTTTTTGCTGGAGCCCGGCGAAGT
Organism: Pseudomonas sp. StFLB209; assembly: GCF_000829415.1. NCBI lineage: Bacteria > Pseudomonadati > Pseudomonadota > Gammaproteobacteria > Pseudomonadales > Pseudomonadaceae > Pseudomonas > Pseudomonas sp. StFLB209. The sequence goes on from NZ_AP014637.1 coordinate 1,077,158, forward strand.
TCATGACGGCAATGCGCCGCTGAGCGGTGGTTTTACCTATTCGACCCTGTACCTGCAACCGCATTGGCTTGAAACCCAGATGCAGGCATTGTTCGGCGACGCCCCGGCCAACAGCCTGCCCGGCTTTCGTCAGACCCTGGCCCACGAGCCGGCGCTGGTGCAGCGCATCGCCCAGGCCTTTGTCGCGCTGCATCACCAGGATCTGCGGATTGTCCGCCACGCGGCGCTGGATGCTTTGCTGGAAACCCTGAGCGCCACCCTGCACTGGCGTCAGGCCGAACCGGGTAGCGCGCGGCTACCACAGGTGGCTATCCGCGCACGCGAATACCTGCACGCCCACGTCGAGCAGGATATCGGCCTGGATGAGCTGGCGCGGGCCAGCGGCGTCGACCGCTTTCGCCTGTCACGGGCGTTCAAGGCGGCTTATGGGCTAGCGCCACATGCCTATCTAGTGCAACTGCGCCTGAGCCTGGCACGCAGGCTGCTGCATCAGGGCTCGACGCCTGCCGATGTCGCCGCCGCGCTGGGCTTTGCCGACCAGAGCCATCTGGGCCGCTGGTTCCGCCGCGCCTACGGCCTGAGCCCGGCCGCCTACCGCAAGCACTGCACAAACCTTCCAGACCGCTGAGCGACAGGTGCGGACAATCGGCAGCTCCAAGGAGCTACCCATGACCCACTATCTGCCCTTCATCGTGTTCGCCTTCGTTGCCTCGATCACACCCGGCCCGACCAATATTCTGGTGCTGAGCAACAGCGCCCTGCATGGCCTGGGCGTCGCGCTGCGCATTGCGTTGGGGGCCAGTGCCGGTGCGGCGCTGATTGTGTTGCTCACCGGGCTGGGCCTGGGCGAGTTTCTCCAGCGCCTGCCCTGGCTGCAACAGCTGATGGGCTGGCTGGGCGTGGCCTGGATCAGCCTGCTGGCCTGGCAACTGTGGCGTGCGCCCGCCAGCGTGCTGACAGCCGATAGCCAGAGCAAAGCCATGGGCGCCTGGGCCGGCGCCGGCCTGCAACTGATCAACCCCAAAACCTGGCTGATGGCCCTGGCGGTGGTCAGCGTGTTTACCGGGACACAGGCAAGCGCTGTCGATTACGGGCTGTATGCCGCGATCTTCTTTGTGATCGCCATTCCCTGCCTGCTGGTCTGGGCGTTGCTGGGGCGCGGGGCGGCTGGTCTGCTGGCAACGGCGCAAGCCATGCAGCGCTTCAATCGCGGCATGGCCTTGCTGTTGTTGGGGTCAGCCTGGGGCGGGATGCTGCTTTAAGCTTTTTCCTGAGCCTCAACACCCTGCCCGGCAGCGTCGTGCTTACCGGCAACGAAGATGCCGATCAGCGAGATGGCCAGCGCCAGGCAGATGGTCGAGGTGATTTCCGCGCGGTGATCCGGGGTGATCATCATCACCACCAGCGCGGCCGAGATAAACAGGATCACCGCATAGGTCAGCCACGGGAACAGCCACATCGGCAAGGCAATCTCGACTTTCTGCCGGGTCAGCGTGCGGCGCATGCGCAGTTGCGAGATAGCGATCACCAGGTACACCAGCAACGCGATGGCGCCGGAACTGGCCAGCAGGAATTCAAACAGCCCGGACGGCGCGAAGTAACTGACGACGGTGATAATGGCACCGAGCACGACACTGGCGTACACCGCCATGCGCGGCACACCGACCTTTGATGTCTTGCGTACTGCAGCCGGTGCTTCGCCGCGCTTGCCCAACGAGTAGAGCATGCGCGAGGAGATATAGATCGACGAGTTCATGCAGCTACCCACCGCGACCAGCACCACCACATCGACCATGAACTTGGCGAACGGGATGTCCATGATCTCCAGCGCCCGCTGGTAAGAGCCCACCACGGTCAGTTGCGGGTCGTTCCATGGCACCACGGAAATGATCACGAACACCGACAGGATGTAGAACACGCCAATGCGCCAGATCACCGAGCGGGTGGCCCTGGCGATGTTGCGTGCGGGGCTGGCGGACTCAGCGGCAGCGATGGTCACCGCTTCAGTACCGATAAAGCTGAACATCACCGTGATGAAGGCCCCGACCACTGCCGACCAGCCGTTGGGGGCAAAGCCGCCATGATTGGCCATCAGGGTGGTCAGGCCGCTGGCCTCGCGGCCCGGCACCCAACCGAACAACACCGCAAAACCGAGGCTGATGAAACCGATGATTGCGGCAACCTTGAACAGCGCGAACCAGAACTCGAACTCGCCGTACTTGGCCACGCTGAACAGGTTGGTCGCGGCCAGCAGCACGATCGACAGCAAGGCGAACAACCAGGCATCGACCTGCGGGAACCACTGATGCAGCACATGGCCGGCGGCCAGCGCTTCGATGGGGATGACCAGCACCCAGAACCACCAGTACAGCCAGCCGATGGTGAAACCGGCCCATGGCCCGATGGCCTGGTCGGCGTAGGTGGAAAACGAACCGGTGTCCGGGTTGGCCACAGCCATTTCGCCGAGCATGCGCATCACCAGCACGACCAGCAAACCGGAACACAGGTAGGAGAGGATGGTGGCCGGGCCGGCGGCGGCGATGGCGTGACCGGAGCCAACGAACAGGCCGGCGCCGATAATGCCGGCAATCGATAACATCGTGACATGACGCGGCTTGAAACCTTGCGCCAGTTGACCACTGGAGTCGGGGCTGATCATGGTGCTTGTTCTTCTCTTTTTTGTGTCGACGGGTACAGGCTGGCTACCCTGGAAACGGCGCACCTTACACGCTGAGGCACATCGGGAGTAACTACAACGCACGCCAATGAAAATGCCCCGCCACCTTACCCTTGGGCTGCATGGGGTCTATTACCCGATTGCGCCCCGACCAAAGCCAATCACGACATGGGTGTCGCAACCACGACAGCGCTGCGCCGGGCGGTCGCAGGCACGCCGTCAGGGGCGTTTTTTGATCAAACGGCAGGCGAAAAAAATGGCCGCGGCACAGGCTGCGACCATCAAAAGAGGAGGTTAAAGCGATAAAGCAGAATCAGGCGAACACGAAATACTTGCGCACGGTTTCAACCACTTCCCAGGTGCCCTTCATGCCAACTTCAACGATGAACTTGTCACCGGCTTTCAGATGAATCGGCTCTTGGCCATCGGGGGTGATGATGCAATAGCCTTCCTGGAAGTCGCAGTATTCCCACTTCACATACTCCACGCGCCACTTACCCGGCGTGCAGATCCAGGTGCCCATGATCTTCGAGCCGTCCTCGGAGGTGTAGGCATTGAGGTTAACGGTATGCGGCTCGCCCTCGATGCGCTCCCATTTGCAGGCATCGACAACGGGCAAGGGAGTGGTGTCGCGCAGGACGGTGATCGGTTTCTGGCTCATCGGAGGACGCCTGGGTGGTTGAGAAAGACACCGCAGGGTACGGGGGTGGGGCGAGGGGTAATTGTCTGGATGAGACGTTGGGTTTGCTGATTGCGCAGCAAATAATCAGAAGAGCCCGCATAAGCGAGCTCTCTATCGATACGAATTCCGGAAACTCAACAGAATTAGTGCGATCAGTTCTTCACGTAGCCCTGGTTTACGCACTCGCCTGTGTAGGACCAAGTGATAGCACCGGCGTTAGCAGCACCAGTGTTAACAGTAGGGGTCAGCGTGCAAGTCTCAGTAGCCGCAATGCCCTTGTAAGCACGTGGCGTAGCCTGGATAGCAGCGGTACCAGATGCAATAGCAATTGTGCCTACAGCGCCAGTGGTTGCCGCAGTCGGCAAGGCGGCGACACCAATTTTACCCGTGGTGTCACACTGAGCAGCATCTTGTGTTTGTGCCAGACATACGCCAATCGCTGATTTCACAGCACCCATTGCAGCAATGACCTCAGTGTAGGCCGCACGCTTTGAATAGTTCTGGTAAGCCGGGATCGCCACGGCCGCCAAGATACCAACGATCGCTACAACGATCATCAGCTCGATCAGGGTAAAACCTTTTTGTGCATTCATCTGCGCATCTCCAGGCGTCAAGGAAAAGGTGCCTGACAGGGTCAAAGCACAGGGCATGCCAAAGTGACAGCCATCACAATTTCGGCGCAAAAACGCCAGTTGAGCGCAGCAAAGCCTTCAACAATCCGCACAAACTGACATTTTTTGTCACTCGGCACATCCTCATTTGGCAGTACCGCCTGACTGCGATATAACCGTCACACTGTCTGTGTCTGGTGGTGTTATGTCTGATGTTGTCCTCAGCGGTCTGGCCAAGCAACTGGTCGCTTCCGAGCTGTTAACCGAAAAAGCCGCCCAGCAGGCCTCCCAGCAGGCGCGCCGCGACAAGGTTTCGCTGATTACCTATCTGGTCCAGCACAAGCTGGTGAAAAGCCTGACACTGGCCGAGATGGCTTCCGAGCAATTCGGTGTGCCATTCATGGACCTGCACAGCCTCGACAAGGACGGCCAGCCCAAAGGACTGGTCAGCGAAAAGCTGGTGCGCCAGCATCACGCCCTGCCGCTCTGGCGGCGCGGCAACAAGCTGTTCATTGGCGTGTCGGACCCGACCAACCATCAAGCTGTTACCGATATCCAGTTCAGCACCGGCCTGAATACCGAAGCCATTCTGGTTGAAGACGATAAGCTCAGCGATGCCATCGAGCGCCTGTTCGATACCGGTGGGGGCCTTGCAGAAATTGGCGACATTGATCTAAACGTCGATCTGGAGCCTACCGATAATCTCAAAGAAACATCGCTCAGCGCCCAAAGCGATGCCGACGACGCGCCGGTGGTGCGCTTCGTCAACAAGATGCTGCTCGATGCCATTCGCCTGGGCTCTTCGGACCTGCACTTCGAGCCCTATGAAAAGAGCTACCGGGTACGCTTTCGCACCGATGGCATCCTGCATGAAGCCGCCAAACCGCCGATTCAGTTGGCCGGGCGGATTGCCGCACGCCTGAAGGTGATGGCCAGCCTGGATATTTCCGAGCGGCGCAAGCCGCAGGACGGGCGGGTCAAGTTGCGCATTTCCAATAACAAGGCCATCGATTTCCGGATGAACACCCTGCCCACTCTGTGGGGCGAAAAGATCGTGATGCGGATTCTCGACTCTGCCAGTGCGAAGATGGGTATCGACGCCCTGGGCTACGAACCGGATCAGAAAGCCCTGTACCTGGAAGCGCTCAAGCAACCGCAAGGCATGATTCTGGTCACCGGCCCGACCGGCTCGGGCAAGACCGTGTCGCTGTACACCGGCCTGAATATTCTCAATACCGTGGGCATCAATATTTCCACCGCCGAAGACCCGGTGGAGATCAACCTCGAAGGCATCAACCAGGTCAACGTCAACCCGCGCCAGGGCATGGACTTCGCCCAGGCCCTGCGAGCGTTTTTGCGTCAGGACCCGGACGTGATCATGGTCGGCGAGATCCGCGACCTGGAAACCGCCGAAATCGCTATCAAGGCCTCGCAGACCGGCCATATGGTGCTCTCGACCCTGCACACCAACAGCGCGGCAGAAACCCTTACGCGCCTGCACCATATGGGCGTGGCTTCGTTCAACATTGCCACCGCGATCAACCTGATCATTGCCCAGCGGCTGGCCCGCAAGCTGTGCAAGCATTGCCGCAAAGAGATCGAAGTGCCGCACGACACCCTGCTTAAAGAAGGCTTCAGCGAGGCGCAGATCGGCACCTTTACCCTGTACGCGCCGGTCGGTTGCGAGCAGTGCAATGGCGGCTATAAGGGCCGGGTGGGGATCTACGAGGTGGTGAAGAAAACCCCGGAACTGGAACGGATCATCATGGAAGAAGGCAATGCCCTGCAAATCGCCGCGCAGATGCGCAAGGACGGCTTCAATGACCTGCGCACCTCTGGTCTGGTGAAAGTGATGCAGGGCGTTACCAGCCTGGAAGAAGTCAACCGGGTGACCAAGGACTAAGCATGGCCAAGAAGGCAGTCAAACTCAGTACCTTCAATTGGGAAGGCCTGGACCGCAAAGGCGCCAAGGTGCGTGGCGAGATGGACGGTCACAACCCGGCACTGATCAAGGCCCAGTTGCGCAAGCAGGGCATCAACCCGACCAAGGTGCGCAAAAAATCCACCTCGATCTTTGGCAGCCGGGGCAAAAAGATCAAACCGCTGGATATCGCCTTCTTCTCACGGCAGATGGCGACCATGATGAAAGCCGGCGTGCCGCTGCTGCAGTCGTTCGACATCATTGCCGAAGGCTCGGAAAAACCGGCCATGCGCGTGCTGGTCGAGTCGCTGAAGCAGGACGTGGCAGCCGGTAACAGCTTTGCCACCGCACTGCGCCAGAAGCCGCAGTATTTCGACGAGCTGTATTGCAACCTGGTGGACGCCGGCGAACAGGCCGGTGCCCTTGAAGCGTTGCTGGACCGGGTCGCCACCTACAAGGAAAAAACCGAAGCGCTCAAGGCCAAGATCAAGAAAGCCATGACCTATCCGGCAGCGGTGATGATAGTGGCGGCCATCGTCTCGTCGATTCTGTTGATCAAGGTCGTGCCGCAATTCAAGTCGGTGTTCGAAGGCTTCGGTGCCGAGCTACCGGCCTTTACCCTGATGGTGATTGGCCTTTCCGAAGTATTTGAACAATGGTGGTACATCATCCTCGGCGGGCTGATCGGCGGGATTTTTCTGTTCCTGCGCAGCTACAACAACTCGCAGAAATTCCGCGATACGGTTGACCGTTTTCTGCTCAAGCTACCGCTGGTAGGCCCGCTGATCTACAAGTCCTCCGTGGCGCGCTATGCCCGCACCCTGGCCACGACCTTTGCCGCCGGCGTGCCGCTGGTCGAAGCGCTGGACTCGGTGGCCGGTGCGACCGGCAACGTGGTGTTCAAGAATGCGGTATACAAGGTCAAGCAGGACGTGGCGACCGGTATGCAACTGAACTTCTCGATGCGCTCGACCAATGTATTTCCCAGCCTGGCGATCCAGATGACCGCCATCGGCGAAGAATCTGGCGCACTGGACAGCATGCTCGACAAGGTCGCGACCTACTACGAAGACGAAGTGGACAATATGGTCAATAACCTCACCACCCTGATGGAGCCGATGATCATGGCGGTACTGGGGGTGATTGTCGGCGGCCTGGTGATCGCCATGTACCTGCCGATCTTCAAACTGGGGGCGGCGGTCTGACATGTCACTGGCCGAATTTCTGGCCGCCTCCCCGGCGGCCTTTATCGTTTGCACCCTGCTGCTCGGCCTGCTGGTCGGCAGCTTCCTGAATGTGGTGATCCACCGCCTGCCGAAGATGATGCTGCGCGACTGGCAGACTCAGGCCCGTGAAGTGCTTGAGCTGCCCGCAGAACCGGCCCCGGCGCGCTACAACCTGATCCTGCCGCATTCCGCTTGCCCGCATTGTGAACACCGTGTCCGCCCCTGGGAAAACGTGCCGGTCATCAGTTGGTTGCTGCTCAAGGGCCGCTGTTCCAGTTGCCGGGCGCCGATCAGTAAACGCTACCCGTTGGTCGAGCTGGCGTGCGGGGTATTATCGGCCGGCGTCGCCTGGCACTTCGGCTTCGGCTGGCAATGCGCAGCAATGCTGGTGCTGGGCTGGGGTCTGTTGGCCATGAGCCTGATCGATGCCGATCACCAGTTGCTCCCCGACAGCCTGGTGCTGCCGCTGTTGTGGCTGGGCCTGATCGTCAACAGCTTCGGCCTGTTCACGACCCTCGGCGATGCGCTGTGGGGGGCGGTGGCCGGTTACCTGTCGTTGTGGACGGTGTTCTGGCTATTCAAGCTGCTGACCGGCAAGGAAGGCATGGGTTATGGCGACTTCAAGCTATTGGCCATGCTCGGCGCCTGGGGCGGCTGGCAGATCCTGCCGCTGACCATTTTGCTGTCGTCACTGGTCGGCGCGCTGCTGGGCATGATTTTGCTGCGTCTGCGCCGCCATCAGGCGGGCACGCCAATGCCTTTTGGTCCTTATCTGGCCATCGCGGGGTGGATCGCTTTGCTATGGGGTGGTCAAATAACCGACTCCTATCTGCAATTTGCCGGTTTTAAATGACCCACCCTGTTAACACCCCCTGGATTCTCGGCCTGACCGGCGGTATCGGCAGCGGCAAGAGCGCTGCGGCGCAGTGCTTTATCGACCTGGGTATCCATACCGTCGACGCTGACCACGCCGCCCGCTGGGTGGTCGAACCCGGCCGCCCGGCGCTGGCAAAAATCGTCGAACACTTCGGCCCGCAGGTGCTGCAAGCCAGTGGCGAGCTGGACCGGACTGCATTGCGCCGTTTGATATTCAGCGACCCCGAACAACGCCGTTGGCTCGAAGCACTGCTGCACCCGTTGGTGCGCGAAGAGATCGCCAGCTACCTGAGCCGCGCCGAATCGCCCTATGCCATTCTGGTGTCGCCGCTGCTGATCGAGTCCGGGCAATACCAGACCACCCAGCGCGTGCTGGTGATCGATGCGCCCGTCGAGCTGCAGATCGCCCGAACCATGCAGCGTGATGCCAGCAGCGCCGAACAGGTGCAGGCCATTGTCAAGGTTCAGGCCCAGCGCGAGGAGCGCTTGCGCCATGCTGACGATGTACTGGTCAACGACCGCGACCCGGCCTGGCTGAAAAGCGAGGTCGAGCGCCTGCATCACTTTTATCTGACCCTGACAGGAGGCCACTGATGAGCCAACCCATGACCGTACAGTGCCCCACCTGCGGCGCCCCCGTTGAATGGAGCGCCGCCAGCCCGACCCGGCCATTTTGTTCGGAGCGCTGCAAGCTGATCGATCTGGGCGCCTGGGCGGCTGAAGAGCACGCCATCCCGGTGGCACCGGATGCCGAAGACGAGCTTTTTTCCGCTGACCTGGAAAGGCCGTTTCGCGAACATTGATGGTCAGGAGCCTGTAGGCTCTGGCACAGCACTATCGCGCTGCACACCCCGTAGGAGCGGCTTCAGCCGCGAAGCTTTAGCGGCGAAGCCTTCGCCGCTAAAGCGGCTCCTACAGGCATCAATGTATGGGCTGTTCCAGTGCCTTGCGCAGCGCCTGGGCATCACTGAACTGCTGCTGGCTGAGCAGCTTGCCGTCACGCAATTGCAGCCACAGGACTTTATCCTCGTCACCGGCATAGCGCGGCGCGATCTGTGATTCACGGTCCAGCATCACCCGGTACGAATAGTCGCGCATCTTCGGAATGGCGAACATTTTGGCGATGATGGCCGGCATTTTCTGAATGTCAGCGACAAACACCGTGTTACGCGCCTCCAGATAGCCCTTGGGCTTGCCCTCCAGCGCCGCATTGACCAGTTTGGCGGCGTCCATGCTGCGCGCTACCAGCAGGGTCTGGGCCTGGTCGGTCAAGGTGTAGGGCTGATCGTACTGGTCAAGCAGTGTCCAGGGTTGCAGACGCTCGCCAACTTCGACGGCCTGAGCGGCCATAGGCAGCAGGGCCAGCAGCAGGATGGGCAGAATTTTCAAGGCGTTGTCCTCAAGGCAATGGATGACGGCGATTGTGCGCCTGTCTGGCGCATGGCAGGCTACAGGCATATTCACTTTCAGTCACCGCGACGCGACGGCTATGGATGATTCAGATTACCTGCGCCTGCTGACCAGCCAGGCCGAACAAGCCAATGCGTTTCTGTCCAACGCACGCAAATGGGAGCGTGAGCGCTGGGTCTGCCAGCGCCTGCTGCAAGGCCTGAATATCCCCTATCGCCACGAAGACTTTCTGCCAGCCGAACAGGAGCCGCCGGATGTGCTGTTCTTCGATGCGCGCTTTGAGGTGTTTTTCGTGCTCGACGAAGGCCGGCGTCTGAACGATGAATGGCGCGAAGAACTGCAACGTCGCCGCAGTGCTTTCTCGCTCAGCCAGCTGGTGCGCCGCGAGACCAAGCCCAAACGGGTGCCGGCCCCTGCCCTGCTGCGCCGGCTGGCCCCGACCCTGCTCAAAAAGGCCAGCAACTACCAGGAACGCGGTCTGGACCTGGGCGCGCTGGACATCATTGCCTTTGCCAGCCTCAAGCGCGAAGCGCTGGACCTCAATAGCCACTTTCCGCCGCCCACCGAATACCTGCGCCAGGGCTGGCGTTCGCTGTCGCTGGTCGGCCCCAATTTTGCCAGGGTGCTGTTCGCGCACCCTGGCGCACCGGACTTTCTGCGTACCAACCTGGGCCGCACGGTGGTTTTCGACGTAGGAATCAGCCTGTGATCAGCCCATTGCAGCAATTATTGGCCGAGGTGCCGCAAACCGGCCAGGTCCGCTGGATCGGGGTACGCCCGCAGGCCCGTGGTGCCATGCTGGAACTGGACGCTGTCGAAGCACGTCGTGAGGCTGGCCTGACCGGCGATCACGCGCGCCCCGGCCCGCGCAATGCCCGCCAGGTGACGCTGATTCAGTGGGAACATCTGGCCGTCATCAGCGCCCTGCTGGGACGCCCTGCGGACCAACCCATCCTGCCCCAGGACCTGCGCCGCAACCTGGTGATCAGCGGCATCAACCTGTTCAGCCTCAAAGGCCGTCGCTTTCGGGTGGGCCAGGCGATTCTGGAAACCACCGGCTGGTGCCAGCCATGCGCACGGCTGGAGCAAAATCTGGGCGTTGGCACCTTTCAGGCAGTGCGCGGGCATGGCGGAATCACTGCGCGAGTGATACAAAGCGGAATCATTCGCTTATGCGACGATCTGCAGGTTGAGCCATTGAGCTGATCCGCCCTGTGGCCTATCGAGCCGAGGCGTCGTCCATGAACCACTTGTTATCCGAGCAGTCTCAATTGTCCAGTGTGTCAGCACAGCCTCCGTATCCGGTAGAGCGCCAGCCTCGCAAGGCTTCGGCAGCTCCCGTGCGGCCATCTGTGGCTTGCCGCCTGACTGCTCTGGATATTCGATCCGCCGCTCTGAGCCGCGCTGCGCTCGCGAAGATCGTTATCACCGATTTCCTTAACCTTCCGAGTAATCCCTATGACTCATCGTATTGTTATCGTCGGCGGCGGCGCCGGCGGTCTCGAACTGGCTACCCGCCTGGGTAAAACCCTGGGCAAAAAAGGCACCGCCAGCGTGACCCTGGTAGACGCCAACCTGACCCACATCTGGAAACCGCTGCTGCATGAAGTGGCGGCCGGCTCGTTGAACTCCTACGAGGACGAGCTGAACTACGTGGCTCAGGCCAAGTGGAGCCACTTTCAGTTCCAGCTCGGGCGCATGAGCGGCCTGGACCGCGCCAACCGCAAAATCCACCTGGCGGCCACGCAGGATGAGCACGGTGAGGTGCTGGTGCCCGCACGTAGCCTGGACTACGACACTCTGGTGTTGGCGGTGGGCAGCACCACCAATGATTTCGGCACCCTGGGGGCAGCCGAGCATTGCCTGTTCCTCGACACCCGCAAGCAGGCCGAGCGCTTTCACCAGCAATTGCTCAACCTCTATTTGCGCGCCCACGCCGGCCAGGCAGACAGCGCCCAGGAGATTAGCGTGGCCATCGTCGGCGCTGGCGCCACGGGGGTAGAGCTGGCTGCCGAGCTGCATAACGCCGCCCATGAACTGGCTGCCTACGGCCTGGGCCAGATCAAACCGGAAAACCTGCGCATTACTGTGATCGAGGCAGGCCCACGCGTACTGCCGGCCCTGCCCGAACGTATCGGCGGCCCGGTACACCAGACCCTGGAAAAACTCGGGGTTACCGTGCTGACCAACTCGGCAGTCAGTGAAGTGACTGCCGATAGCCTGGTGACCAGTAGCGGCCAGGTGATTCCGGCAACGCTCAAGGTCTGGGCGGCGGGCATTCGCGCACCGGGCTTTTTGCAGGACATCGACGGCCTGGAAACCAACCGTATCAATCAACTGCAAGTGCTGGCGACCCTGCAGACCACCCGCGACGAAAACATCTTCGCCTTCGGCGACTGCGCAGCCTGCCCGCAAAAAGGCACTGATCGCAACGTCCCGCCACGCGCCCAGGCCGCCCATCAGCAAGCCTCACTGCTGGTCAAATCGCTGCGCTTGCGCATTGAGGGCAAGGCGTTGCCGGAGTACAGCTACAAGGACTACGGCTCGCTGATCTCGCTGTCGCGCTTCTCGGCGGTAGGCAACCTGATGGGCAACCTGACCGGCAGCGTCATGCTTGAAGGCTGGCTGGCGCGGATGTTCTACATCTCGCTGTACCGCATGCACCAGATGGCCCTGTATGGCACCTTCCGCACCTTGATGCTGATGCTCGGCAGCCGGATCGGCAAAGGCACCGAGCCACGAATGAAACTGCATTGATGCCTTCGCAACCCTAGCCACCGGGAACAACTGTAGGACCGGCCGGGCGGCGACCGGCTTTAGCCGGGAAGCCTTAGCAGCGCCGCCCGGCCGCTGCTACCGGCTGGGCAACAGCCCAGCCGCAATTTTCTTGAATCAACGCCTTGAGCCATCTGTCACATCTGTTGAAGCCCGGATAACCGGTATGTTCATCAAGTGAGGTGTTGCATGGATTTGGCTATCAAGGGGCGGGTCGCACTGATCAGCGGCGCCAGCGGTGGGATCGGGCTGGCCACGGCCCGGTTGTTGGGCGAGGAAGGCGTTCATCTGGTGCTCACCGACAAAGACACAGACGAGTTGCACAAAGCCTGTGCCGGCCTGCCAGGTGAACCGTTGCTGTGGGCCGCCGATATGACCAACCAGAAGCAGGTCGATCAGCTGGTGCAACACGCCGTCGACCGGTTTGGCCAGGTGGATATCGTGGTCCATACCGCAGGGGTTACCGGCGCTAAAGGCGATCCGCTGGAGCTGTCTGATGACGATTACCTGGAAGCCTGGGAAACCGATTTTTTCTCGGCGGTGCGGGTCGCCCGCGCCACCATCCCGGCCATGCGCAGCCGCAACTGGGGGCGTTTTGTCTGCATCACGTCCGAGAACGCCGTGCAGCCCTATTGGGAAGAGGCGGTCTATAACACGGCCAAGGCGGCACTGGCAGCGTTCATGAAGAATCTTTCGTACCAGGAAGCCAAGGACGGCGTGCTGTGCAACACCGTAGCACCGGCCTTTATCGAAACCGGCATGACCGACGGCATGATGGAAAAACGCGCTGAAGAACTCGGCGTGTCGTTTGAAGAAGCGGTGGAGAGTTTTCTGGAAGAGGAACGGCCAGGCATCGTACAGAAACGCCGGGGCCAGCCTCAAGAAGTGGCTGCAGCCATCGCCTGGCTGGTGTCGGACCGGGCCAGCTTTGTGAACGGCAGCAATCTGCGGGTCGATGGCGGATCAGTACAAGCGGTGCAGAATTGACCGAAGATTTTTAACCTGAAATAAAAAAGGCGTCCTTTGCAGGACGCCTTTTTCAAATATGGTCGGGGTGAGGGGATTCGAACTCCTGACATCCTGCTCCCAAAGCAGGCGCGCTACCGGGCTGCGCTACACCCCGAGGTGACACAGAAAAACGCCCGTTAGGACGTTTTTCGAGGATGATGCAACTGGCATCATCTCCCTAAGATTTGACCCAGTGTAGCAAGGTCAAAAATGGTGGGTCGTGTAGGATTCGAACCTACGACCAATTGGTTAAAAGCCAACTGCTCTACCAACTGAGCTAACGACCCAAATATGGTCGGGGTAAGGGGATTCGAACTCCTGACATCCTGCTCCCAAAGCAGGCGCGCTACCGGACTGCGCTATACCCCGACATGTATAACTTGTATTTGAATCTGGCTCCACGACCTGGACTCGAACCAGGGACCCAGTGATTAACAGTCACTTGCTCTACCAACTGAGCTATCGCGGATCGTATTCAGATTCAGCTACGGCGTTGATTCTAAACAAGTTTTTGTTTCGAATCAACCTCTTTGATTTGATTGTTTCGCGTTTTGCGCTACGTTCGCGTCTCTGAGGCGCGCCATTCTACAAGAATAAAAGACCCTGTCAACACCCTAAATTGCTTTTACTACAATGATTTGCAGTTTTTTTGCGAAGTTGTTGTTCGGGCTCGAAAAAACACTGGTTTGCCGCCAAAAAAGCAGGGCTCCGTTAATGGAGCCCTGCTTTACAACCCCATAGCGACATCAGGCAAAAACGATTTCGTCGCCTTCCAGCGTGGCATTGATCACCTCGCCCGGCACGAAACGCCCGGACAGAATCAATTGCGCCAACGGGTTTTCGATCCAGCGCTGAATCGCCCGCTTGAGCGGCCGTGCGCCGTACACCGGGTCGTACCCTACCGCAATCAGCTTGTCCAATGCCTCGGGGCTGAGGGTCAGGCTCAGCTCGCGTTCAGCCAGGCGGCTGAGCAGGCGGCTCAATTGAATCTGGGTAATGCCTGCGATCTGCTCACGACCCAGCGGTTCGAAGATCACCACTTCGTCGATCCGGTTGATGAACTCGGGCCGGAAATGGGCGCCCACCGCATCCATCACCGCTGCACGCTGCGCCTCGCGGTCACCGGACAACTCCTGGATCTGCGCCGAGCCCAGGTTGGAGGTCATGACGATCACCGTATTACGGAAATCCACGGTACGCCCGTGGCTATCGGTCAGGCGGCCATCTTCCAGCACCTGCAACAGAATGTTGAATACATCGGTGTGGGCCTTCTCTACCTCATCAAGCAGGATCACCGAGTACGGTTTGCGCCGCACGGCCTCGGTCAGGTAGCCGCCCTCTTCGTAACCGACGTAGCCTGGCGGCGCGCCGATCAGGCGAGCCACGGAGTGTTTCTCCATGAACTCGGACATATCGATCCGCACCATGGCCTCATCGGTGTCGAACAGGAACTCGGCCAGCGCCTTGCACAGCTCGGTTTTGCCGACCCCGGTCGGGCCGAGGAACATGAACGAGCCGCTGGGGCGGTTCGGGTCGGACAAGCCGGCCCGCGAGCGCCGCACCGCGTTGGCGACCGCCACCACGGCTTCGTTCTGGCCAATCACCCGCTCGTGCAGCAGGCTTTCCATCTTCAGCAGTTTTTCACGTTCGCCTTCGAGCATCTTGGCCACCGGAATACCGGTCCACTTGGACACCACTTCGGCAATTTCTTCTTCGGTCACCCGGCTGCGCAGCAACTGGTTCTCGGGTTTGCCATGCTGGTCGACCATCTGCAGGCTGCGCTCCAGGTCCGGGATGATCCCATACTGCAATTCAGCCATGCGATTGAGGTCACCACGGCGCCGCGCCGCTTCCAGCTCCTGGCGCGACTGTTCGATCTTCTGCTGGATTTGCGCAGAGCCTGTGACTTCAGCTTTTTCCGACGTCCAGACTTCTTCCAGGTCGGAATACTCCCGCTCCAGCCGCTCAATCTCGATCTGCAGTTTTTCCAGACGCTTGAGGGTCGCTTCGTCGTTCTCTTTCTTCAACGCCTGCGCTTCAACCTTGAGCTGAATCAGGCGACGTTCCAGCCGGTCGAGCACTTCGGGCTTGGAGTCGATTTCCATGCGAATCCGGCTGGCCGCTTCGTCGATCAGGTCGATGGCTTTGTCGGGCAACTGCCGGTCAGTGATGTAGCGATGGCTCAACTTGGCGGCAGCGATGATCGCACCGTCGGTGATTGCCACCTTATGGTGAACCTCATAGCGCTCTTTCAAGCCACGCAGGATGGCGATGGTGTCTTCTTCACTCGGCTCGTCCACCAGCACTTTCTGGAAACGCCGCTCAAGCGCCGCGTCCTTCTCTATATATTGCCGGTACTCATTGAGCGTCGTGGCACCCACGCAATGCAGCTCGCCGCGCGCCAGGGCCGGCTTGAGCATATTGCCAGCGTCCATTGCGCCCTCGCCTTTGCCGGCGCCGACCATGGTGTGCAGCTCATCGATAAACAGGATGATCTGGCCTTCCTGCTTGGCCAGCTCGTTGAGCAACGACTTGAGGCGTTCCTCGAACTCGCCACGGAACTTGGCACCGGCAATCAACGCGCCCATGTCCAGCGACAACAGCCGCTTGCTCTTCAGGCCATCGGGCACTTCACCGTTGATGATGCGCTGGGCCAGGCCCTCGGCAATCGCGGTCTTGCCCACCCCGGGCTCGCCGATCAGCACCGGGTTGTTCTTGGTCCGGCGTTGCAGCACCTGGATGGTCCGGCGAATCTCGTCGTCACGGCCAATCACCGGGTCGAGCTTGCCCTCTTCGGCACGCTTGGTCAGGTCGATGGTGTACTTGTCCAGTGCCTGACGCGACTCCTCGACGTTGGGGTCATTGATCGCGTTGCCGCCGCGCAGGTTGTTCACTGCGTTTTCCAGGGCTTTCTTGCTGACGCCCTGGCCAAGCAGCAGCTTGCCGATCTTGGTGTTTTCATCCAGCGCCGCAAGCAGCACCAGCTCGCTGGAAATGAACTGATCACCCTTCTGCTGGGCCAGCCGGTCGGCCTGATTGAGCAGGCGCGCCAGATCCTGAGACAGGTTCACGTCGCCGGTGGGGTTCTGGATTTTCGGCAAGGTGTCGAGCTCTTTGCCCAACTCCTTGCGCAGGCTGTTGATATCAAAACCGACCTGCATCAGCAGTGGTTTGATCGAGCCGCCTTGCTGTTCCAGCAGAGCATGCAGCAGATGCACAGGCTCGATGGCCGGATGATCGAAACCGACCGCCAACGACTGGGCATCGGATAACGCTAACTGAAGCTTGCTGGTCAATCTGTCGATACGCATTAGTCACCTTCCTTCTGAGCAGGCCGGAGTAATGGACACACCTGTAAAGAAAACCTGCCGGATTACCCGTTAGATGCGGACGATTCTGCAGGTTTCAAGGTAGTACAGATTGATGCGGGTCAGTCTTGGGACAGCCAGACCAGAGAGGCAAAACGACCGGTGCGGGCGCCACGGCGGTAGGAGAAGAAACGCTCATCGGTAAAGGTGTCGAGCCCACCGCCATACACCTGGGTGATTCCGTAAGCCGCCAGACGCAAACGCGCCAGGGCATAGATATCGGCCATGAAGCGGCCATCGTTGACGCTGGGTATGAAGGCAGCAGCGGTTTGCCGATGGCTGGCGACAAATGCCTCACGCACCTCGCCGCCCACCTCAAACGACGGCTGACCGATGGCCGGGCCCAGCCAGACCAGAATCTCGTCAGGTGCCGTCTGCAAGCTGTCGGCAGTGGCTTCCAGTACACCGGCCGCCAGCCCGCGCCAGCCGGCATGGGCTGCCGCTACGCGGGTGCCGGCACGGTTGCAGAACAACGCGGGCAGGCAATCGGCAGTCATGATGGTACAGGCCACACCGGGTGTGGCCGTCCAGCTGGCGTCTGCCTCATCGACCCGCAACGGATCAGCATGGGCGACGGCAACGCCGTGAACCTGTTGCAGCCAGGCGGGCTCGACGCCCAACGCTGTGGTCAGGCGCAGACGATTGGTGGCCACTGCCTGTGGCTCGTCTTGCACATGATCACCGAGGTTGAAGCTGTCGAATGGCGCCTGACTGACGCCGCCGGCCCGTGTGGTCACACAGGCTCGCACATTGGCGGGCGCGGGCCAGTCAGGCAGCAGCCAGTCGTTGCTCACCCGATGAACGCCTCGCGGTCCTGCTTGAGCAGCGACAGCATCCACACCAGGTCTTCGGGCAACGGCGACTCCCAACGCATGCGTACGCCGGTGGTCGGGTGATCCAGCTCCAGGAACCGCGCATGCAGCGCCTGGCGCGGGAAAGTCTTGAGCGACTCGACCAGGGTTACGCTGGCCGCTGGCGGAATACGGAAACGACCGCCGTAGACCGGGTCACCGATCAGCGGGAAGCCGACGTGAGCCATGTGCACGCGGATCTGGTGGGTACGGCCGGTTTCCAGCTTGACCCGCACATGGGTGTGCGAGCGGAAGCGCTCCAGCACCCGGTAATGGCTGACCGCAGGCTTGCCGTTGTCCATCACCGCCATCCGCTGGCGCTGCTGGCCGTGACGACCGATGGCGGCGTCGATCTTGCCGCCTGCGGTCACCACACCCAGCACGATGCATTCATAGATACGGCTGACCGTGCGGCTCTGCAACTGGTTGACCAGTTGGGTCTGGGCCTGCAGGGTCTTGGCCACCACCATCAGACCGGTGGTGTCCTTGTCGAGGCGATGGACAATACCGGCGCGCGGCACGTTGACGATGTCCGGCACATGGTGCAACAGGGCGTTGAGCAAGGTGCCGTCGGCGTGCCCGGCGGCCGGATGAACCACCAGCCCGGCAGGCTTGTTGATGACCAGGATCTGGTCGTCTTCGTAGACGATATCCAGTTCGATATCCTGGGCCACCCACTCGCCCTGGGCTTCCTGCTCGGCAGTAAGGTGCAAAACGGAGCCGCCGTGGACGATGTCGCGCGGACGCAAGACGGCACCATCCACCGTCAGGCGGCCGTCCTTGATCCAGGTGACAAGGCGTGAACGCGAGTATTCGGCGAACAATTGGGCGGCGACCTGATCGAGGCGTTGACCGCCGGATTCTGACGGTACCTCTGCGCTGAGTTCTATATTTTCGGACATGGCCAGACTGGAAGGCGGCTAGCCTTTGGTTTCGGCTGCGCGCTTGTGGTTAAATACGGCGTCTTTTGTCCCGCATGTTAGCGGGGCGCTCATCATAACAGGACGGCCCCGCCCAAGACAGCAGGCCGTTATAGGGACGCAAGCCGCCATGCAAGTGAAACACCTGCTGCTGATCGCCATCCTCGCAACGACCGCGGCCTGCTCGTCGAAAGAAGTCATCGACGAGAACCTGAGCGAAGTCGAGCTGTACCAGCAGGCGCAGAACGACCTGAGCAATAACAGCTACAACAGTGCCACCGAAAAACTCAAGGCACTGGAGTCGCGTTACCCGTTCGGCCGTTATGCCGACCAGGCCCAGCTCGAACTGATCTACGCGAACTACAAAAATGGTGAGCCGGAAGCGGCAAAATCGGCTGCCGAGCGGTTCATTCGCCTGCATCCGCAGCACCCTAATGTCGACTATGCGTACTATATGCGCGGCCTGACCTCCTTCGACCAGGACGTCGGCCTGCTGGCGCGCTTCCTGCCGCTGGACCAGACCAAGCGTGACCCTGGCGCTGCGCGCGACTCGTTCAACGAATTCGCCCAGCTGACCAGCCGCTACCCCAACAGCCGCTACGCCCCCGACGCCAAGCAGCGCATGATCTACCTGCGCAACCTGCTGGCCTCCTATGAAATCCACGTGGCCGACTACTACCTGACCCGTCAGGCGTATGTAGCCGCCGCCAACCGTGGCCGCTATGTCGTGGAAAACTTCCAGGAAACCCCGGCAGTCGGCGACGGCCTGGCGGTCATGGTCGAGTCGTACCAGCGCCTGCACCTGGACGACCTGGCAGCCACCAGCCTGGAAGTACTCAAAGCCAACTACCCGGACCACCCGCAACTGGCCGGTGGCGAGTTCACCCCGCGTCAGGCCGAGGCTGATAACCGTCCATGGCTGTCCAAGGCCACGCTTGGCCTGATCGGTAATAGCGCGCCGCTGCCACCGGGCGAGACCCGTGCCAACCAGGACATCCAGCGCCAATATCAGGAAGCCAAAGACGGCATTCCGAAAGAACTGTTGCCGGAGAATCAGGCCGAGCTCGACAAGCAGGCGGCCGAAGAGGCTGCAGCCAAGGGCGAGAAAAAACGCTCCTGGTTCAGCTACGCAACTTTCGGTCTGTTCGATTAAGACCGGTAGTTGAGCAAAGAGGCCTGCGGGCCTCTTTTTTATTGCCTGCGCCATGGGCCGCACCTAAAAACTACCTGCGTAGCCACCGCCGCTTGGCTACACTGCGCCATTAACACACCTTCAATCGGTCCATCATGATTCGCATTCTTTTGTGGGCAGCGCTGATCTTCGCCGCTGTCTGGTTCATCAAGCGCTTGCTCAACCCACCGGCCCGCAAGCCCGCCCAGGTCAAAAAGGCAGAAGATGCCGCCGCGCCGATGGTGCGTTGCGCTCACTGCGGCGTCCATCTGCCGCAAGATCGCGCCCTCAACCAGCAACAACAATGGTACTGCAGCGAGGATCACAGGCTGCTGGGCCCCGCCTCACGTGATCGCTGAGCCGCTGGCCCTCGGCAGCGCCCTGGCGCAGCGGATCCTGCGCCTGTACCACCTCTATCGGCTGATCATCGGTGTCATGCTGGTGCTGCTGGTCTCCAGCGACCTGGATGCCGAATTGCTGGAAATGGCCAACCCGAGCCTGTTCCGCGCTGGCTGCTGGATCTATCTGGTTTTCAACATCCTGATCGTCGTGCTGCTGGAGCGGCCGCGCTACAAAGCGCTGATGTTCAGCCTGGCACTGAGTGACACGCTGTTGTTGTCGAGCCTGTTCTATGCCGGCGGCGGCCCGGCCAGCGGCATCGGCAACCTGCTGATTGCCTCGGTGGCCATCAGCAACATCCTGCTGCGTGGACGCATCGGCTTGCTGATCGCTGCGGTGTCGGCCATCGGCATCATTTACCTGACCTTCTACCTGAGCATCGCCAACCCGAAGACCTCCAGCGACTATGTCCAGGCTGGCGGCCTTGGCGCCTTGTGCTTTGCCGTGGCCTTGCTGATGCAGGCGCTGACCGCCCGTTTGCGCTTCAGCGAGGTGCTGGCCGAGCAACGCGCCGTAGACGTCGATAACCTTGAAGAGCTCAACGGTCTGATCCTGCAGCGCATGCACACCGGCATACTGGTGCTCGATGCCGGCCGACGGGTGTTGCTGATCAACCAGAGTGCCCTGAACCTGTTGGGCCATGAAGCCTTGCTGGGGCGGGTTATCGATGATTACTGCCCGCACCTGGTCGAACGCCTGCGCCATTGGCGCATGAACCCGATAAGAACCGCCGACAGCTTCAAGAACTCGCCCGCAGGCCCGGCCCTGCAAGCCAGCTTCGCCACCCTCAACCGTCACGAGCAACGTCAGACCCTGGTATTTATCGAGGATCTGTCGCAAGTCGCCCTGCAAGCCCAGCAACTCAAGCTGGCCGCAATCGGGCGCCTGACCGCCGGCATCGCACACGAAGTCCGCAACCCGCTGGGCGCGATCAGCCACGCCGTACAGTTGCTTGAAGAGTCCGAAGAGCTGCCCCCCCCTGACCGGCGGCTGGCGCAGATCATTCACGAGCAGTCCCGACGCATCAATGTGGTCATCGAGAACGTTCTGCAACTTTCACGACGTCGTGAGGCCGAGCCGGAGCTGCTGAACCTTGCCGTGTGGCTTGAAGAGTTCGTCAGCCAGTGGCGCTACAGCGCAGCGCCCCGGCATCAGTTGCATTGCGAGACCGGCAGCGGAGTGCTCAGTACCCGGTTCGATCCGGACCAGTTGACCCAGGTCCTTGCCAATCTGGTGCAGAACGGCCTTCGCCACAGCGGCCAGGCGCACGACCAGGCGCAGGTCTGGCTACGGTTGTATCACCATCCCCAGAGCAACCTGCCGACCCTCGACGTGCTGGACGACGGCGCCGGAGTGTCCGAGCAACATCTGGGCAAGATGTTCGAGCCCTTTTTCACCACGCAAACCAAAGGCACGGGACTCGGGCTTTACCTGTCCCGTGAGCTGTGTGCAAGCAACCAGGCCCACCTGGAATATTCCAGGCGGCCTGAAGGTGGCAGTTGCCTGCGCATTACCTTCGCCCACCCGTTCAAATTGAGTTGAGCATGACTTCAAGGCAGAAGATCCTGATCGTTGACGATGAGCCGGATATCCGTGAACTCCTGGAAATCACCCTGGGACGGATGAAACTCGACACCCGCGCCGCGCGCAATGTTGCCGAGGCCTATGACTGGCTCAGGCGCGAAGCCTTCGATCTGTGCCTGACTGACATGCGTCTGCCCGACGGTAACGGCATGGAGCTGGTGCAGCACATTCAGCAGCAGTACCCGCAGACACCGGTGGCGATGATTACTGCCCACGGCAACCTCGATCTGGCGATCGGCGCCCTCAAGGCCGGAGCTTTTGACTTTTTGACCAAGCCGGTGGACCTGCCGCGCCTGCGCGAGCTGGTCGGCAGCGCCCTGCGCCTGCGCAACGGCAGCGAGCAGGACCAGAGTATCGACAGCCGCCTGCTGGGCGATGCGCCGCCGATGCGCACCTTGCGCAAACAGATCAGCAAGCTGGCCCGCAGTCAGGCGCCGATCTACATCAGTGGCGAATCGGGCAGCGGTAAAGAACTGGTTGCCCGGCTGATCCATGAACAAGGTCCACGGGCCGATAAAGCCTTCGTGCCGGTCAACTGCGGCGCGATCGCCTCTGAGCTGATGGAGAGTGAGTTCTTCGGTCATCGCAAAGGCAGTTTTACCGGCGCCCACGAAGACAAACCGGGGCTGTTCCAGGTCGCCGATGGCGGCACCCTGTTTCTCGATGAAGTCGCCGACCTGCCGCTGGCCATGCAGGTGAAACTGCTGCGCGCTATTCAGGAGAAGGCTGTGCGCTGCATTGGCGGGCAACAGGAACAGGTCGTGGACGTGCGCATCCTGTGCGCAACCCACAAGGATCTGGCCCAGGAAGTCAGTGCCGGGCGGTTCCGCCAGGACCTGTATTACCGGCTCAATGTCATTGAGTTGCGCGTACCGCCATTGCGCGAGCGTCGCGAAGATATCGAGCTGCTGGCCGAAAGCATGTTGCAGCGCCTGGCGGTCAGTTACGCCCAACCGCTGGCCCGGCTCCATCCGCAGGCGCTGGAAATCCTCAAGAACTACCGTTTTCCCGGCAACGTCCGGGAGCTTGAGAATATGCTGGAGCGCGCCTACACCCTGTGCGAAAACGATCAGGTACTCGCCTCGGACCTGCGCCTGAACGACAGCGCACCCACTCAGGACAGTAATGCCCCGAGCCTGGCCAATATCGAAAACCTTGAGGATTATCTGGAGAGCATCGAGCGCCAGCTGATTCTTCAGGCGCTGGAAGAGACCCGCTGGAACCGCACAGCGGCAGCGCAGCGCCTGAACCTGTCGTTTCGCTCGATGCGCTACCGGCTGAAAAAGCTGGGGCTCGATTAAGCCAGGCGGCCTGCCGGCGCATAAGGCGCAGGATCGATCACCGGTTGCTGGTCCAATAACAGGTCGGCCAGCAACTGGCAGGAAGCCGGGGCCAGCACCAGCCCGTTGCGAAAGTGCCCGCAGTTAAGCCACAACCCGGCAAAGCCAGGCAGTTCACCGATAAACGGAATGCCTTGCGGCGAGCCGGGCCGCAAACCGGCCCAGTGGCCGACCACCTCGGCATCGGCCAAAGCAGGCAGCAACTCGATGGCCGACGCCTTGAGACTGTCCAGCGCCGAGCCGGTCGGGGTTTTGTCGAACCCTTCATATTCCAGGGTACTGCCGACCAGAATATGCCCGTCACGTCGGGGTATCGCATAACGCCCCTTGGCCAGCACCATGCTCGGCAAAAAATCCGCCGCGCACTTGAACAGAATCATCTGGCCCTTGACCGGCTCCACTGGCAGCTCGACACCCAGCGGCTTGAGCAACTCGCCGCTCCAGGCACCGGCGGTCAGCACGACACGATCACTGTGGATAACGCCGTCGGCAGTCGCGACGCCGCTGATTCGGCCCTGCTCATGCAGCAACCCGCTCACCTGGCAGTGCTCGCGAATTTGCACCTGAGGCATCGCCTGCAAGGCCGCCCTGAGGGACTTGACCAGCCGGGGATTGCGCACGTTGGCCACGCCACTCATATATATGGCGCGGCGATAACCTGGCCCGAGCACCGGCACGGCATCGTAGACCGCCGACCTGTCGGCGCGGCTCAGCGGCCGTTGCTCACGTTGCGCCCAGTCCAGCGCCTGCTGCTCATCGTCCAGGTCCAGCCAGTACAGGCCGGTCTCGTGAACCTCAGGGTCCAGGCCGGTCTGTTCGAACAACCGGGCGGCCAGTTGTGGATAAAAGTCCTGCGACCAGTGCGCCAGCGCGGTGACCGCCTGGCTATAGCGCCAGGGATAGAGCGGCGAAACAATACCGCCCCCGGCCCAGGAGGACTCGCGGCCCACCTCGGCACGCTCAAGCAGCAGTACCGACTGCCCGGCCTGCGCCAGATTGAAGGCCGTCAACAGGCCTATGACACCACCACCGACCACCACCACTTGCTGGGACATGTTGTTCTCTGATTATTGTGAACGGAGCCGTCAGCGGCTCCAGCATTCTTTGGGTGTTGCCCCGCCGGTTGCGCCGGGATTGGTCCGCGCCCCGGTGTTGGTCAAGGTAAAGACCCCGCACTTGTCGTTGGCCATCATGCCTTTGCCAGTGGCAGCCAGGGTGAAATCCTGAGCGTTGAGAGCGGCGGCAATGGTGTAGTAATCATTGCCGGCCGACACGCTGGGCGGTGAACCGGCCACCGTGTAGGCACCGTTTCTCGAGTAATACCGTTCAAGCGCCTGCGCCTGCTCCGACAACAGCGTGACAATCGCCGAGCGCTGGGTACGCTTCACGTACTCGGTGTAACTGGGGTAAGCGATGGCTGCCAGAATACCGACAATCGCCACGACAATCATGAGTTCAATCAAGGTAAAGCCGTTATCTCTTGAGCGCATGAGTCACCTTCTCTACTGAATCTGTCGCCACATGATGCGTTGAAATACGTTGGCCGGGCCACCGCCAAGCGCGTCATTGCGGATCATGCCGCTGCTGTCAGTGGTTACCATAGCGTCGTTACCACCTGCTGTGCTCGATAGCAACGCATTGACAATCGGGATCCCGCTGCCGACCGCCAGACCACCCACCATGGCATCGGCGCTGGTAATCATCCCGTCACCTGTGGTGTCGAGCACCGGATAGTTGAACATGCCGCCGCTGGCGGCATCGAGCACGAACACCCGGCCGGTACCGGTACTTTCACAAGGATCGGTTGAGTTCACGGCTGCCGTGCTGAAGATGATCCTGCTGCGGCTGCTCTGCGCAGGAAAGATGACCCGTTCCCCCAGATAGGGGGCAGCCGTGGCCAGCGGCAGATACCAGCCTTTGCGGGTCGACCAGTCGACGTTATTTCTGCTGACACTGAAATAGGTCGCGTTGCTGCCAGTCACCGTGCCGGTGATGTTCTGCACCTGCAGGTTGGCCTGGACAAAATTGCCGGTGCCACCGCTGGCATCCCAGATGGCATAGAACGCCTGTTGCGCGGTGGTTTGCTTGTCAGTGGTCTCGCTGAATTTGCCGGTGCCGAAATAGATCAGCTTGCCGTTCTGCGGATGATCAAGAATCAGCGGCTGCACGGTAATAGGCTGGGCAGCCCCTAACGGCGCAGTGAACAGCGGCTGACCGCCAAAAGCCAGGCTCCAGCTGGAGGGGTTGGCAGCGCTCAGGTCGAACTTCCACATACGGCCTTTGAGGTCGCCAGCATAAGCGGCCTGCACCACATTCTGGGCGTTGACCACCAGCTTGACCGACGACAGGCCGTTATCGGTCTCGTTATTCAACTGCGGGGTCTGGATTTCAGCGATGAACGCACCGGTATTGGCGTTGATCACATACAGCGAGGCGCGCTCGGTGAAGCTGCCGTAGCCATTGCCGACCACCATGATGCCCGTGCCATCGGCCATCCGTGCCACCTCAGGCCGGGAATAGGCGTAGCCCAGGTTGTTGAAGCGGTTGCTGGGTGTGGAGGTGTCAGGGGCCTTGACCTCCCAGAGTGCGCTGATGGCGTTGCTGATGCCCTCGAACAGCTTGACTGCAAAATAACCTTTGCCACCGGCCCCGGTACCACCGTAGGCCACGGTGCGCCAGGAACCACCGGCCTGGGTATCGAATACCGCCACCTGACCGTCAACCGTGAACTTGTGCACGCCCGAACCATAGGACGTCGAGGCGATGGTCGACAGTGAAGGCAGCACCGTCGAAGGCATGAACGCATAACGGCGCTGGCCCGAACCGGCATCGAGCACGTTGAAAAAACCGTCGTTGGCATTGACCAGCACGCTGCTGCTCATGTTGGCTGACTTGAGTTGCAGGTAGGCCGTATACGAGGTATCGCCGAGCAGGTCACTGGCGGTCTTGTCACCGGGCAACGCCACCGCCAGCGTGGAGTTGACGATATCGCCCAACAGCAGGCTGCGACTGCGCAACGACGCATTGGCCGTACCCTTGGCCCAGTTGATCAGGTTGGCGCCCGTCACGCCGCTGGGCAGGTTGGCGTTGAGCACCGCCTGTTGCGCCGGCGAGAAGTTGGCGTAATCCAGGCTGATCCGCGCCGGCGTTGTACCGGTACTCCATGACTCAAAGGTCGTCGCGGCGGTGCTGCCGGTCATGGTGGTGTCGGTGGTCCAGATCTGCGAGCCCCGCGCCCCGGTGGTGGCATTGAGGTTGTAGGCGCGCACGGTGCCGTGCCAGTCGGTCGGGTCATAGAATGTCTGGTAGAAGCGGGTGCCGGCCTGCAGTACCGCTGAGTTGGCCGAGGCGCCGCCCCCCGAGCCGACCTTGGCATAAATATCGCCCAGCGCCAGACTCAGGGCGCTGTTCAGGCCAGCGCTGTCGTTGGCCTGGAAGTATTTGCCGCGCCCGTGGTTCTCGTCAGCGGCATCGATCAGCATCTGGTTATCCAGGGTAAAGCCAATCGTATAGGTGCTCATGTTCTGCACCGGGAAGCCGCCGGTGTCCCAGCTCTTGCCGGTCAGGTCGCCACCGGGGGTGCGCGAGTCGCGGCGCATGTCGATGTCATAGGCAAACTTGGCGATGTCATCGAGGTACAGGGTATCGCCCTCGTCATCCCCGGTCAGGTTCGGCCCGTCGTTGCTGATCCGGTCCCAATTGGGCAGCCAGCCGCTGGGGTCATCAGGATCGTTGCTCGGGAAGGTCCGGTCGTAGGTGGGCAAGCCATCAGTGATGACCACGCCATAGTTTTTCTGGCAGCGGTACTGGATGGGGCTGGTGAAGGTCGTTGGCGCCCCACTGTAAGACGGCGAAGGCGACAGGCCGCGCATGTAGCGGGTGACCTGATAATAGGTTTCGGCCAATGGGGTGTTGGCCTCGGCGCGCAGGGCGCCGATCGCATTGCGCAGGTTGTTGTAGTTGGTGTCGGCAGTCTGTTGGCTCACCGCGCTCTGGTAGGCTGTGGCCGGCACCGCTGACAAGTCGGCCACCGATTGCTTGATACTGCCGCCAGGGCCGGGGTCGCCGCTGATGGGCGGGTTGTAACCGGCCAGGCCGATGCGCAGGGCACGGTTGTTCTGCACCAGCCCCTGGGCCACGGAAATCGCGCTATTGAGGCGGCTCTGGGTCGGGATGCCGGAAACGCTGCGGCCGGCGTTGAGTTCCGACACCAGATACGACAAGTAGGTGATCGGATAACGGGTATTGCCCGACCCTGCCGGGTCAGCCAGGGTGATGCAATGGATGGAGTTGGCATTACGGTAGAACGCGTAGGCCCCACCGCTGCAACCGGTTCTGCTCAGGTTGCCGACAAACACGTAATCGGCAGTGCCGTTACTGATCGGGTTGCCCTGGCTGTAGCCGCAGAAAATCAGAAAGCAGCTGTACACCGGTGTGTAGACCGGCCCCCATGTTGCCGAGGGGTTGTAGCCGGACGCCGTGATAATGGTGTCCATACTGCCCGAATTGTCGACCTGAAGCATGACGTTCGGGGTGACCGCAGGCGCACTGAGCAGCGGTACCTGGGCCGGGTTGAATGCGTAGACCGGGGCAGCTACGTATAACCCCAACAGCAGGCCCGCCAGGTACTTACCGGCGCGCGACACCGCCTCAACAATTGGCATAGATACTCTCCAGCACGGTTCGCGAAGCGCCCTGAATGACCACCGCAGTGACCCGGTACATGGTTACCGAGCTACCGGCCTGGCAGGTCGGCGGGCGGCTGATCGGTGTGGTGGTAGTACCCAGGTTCTGAATACCGTAGAAGCCACCACCGGCCGCCACCCACAGCACCCCCGATGCGCCCGTGCCGGCAGTGGTGAGGCTGGTTGACTCGGCTGGCGGCAGACAATTGGCGGGCGAGTTGCACTTGGCCATGCTGAAGTTGCTGGCCATGATCGCCGTCTCCCCCAAGCGCAGCACTGCCTCGGCGGTCTGGAACGAAGTATTGCGCAGGGTGACACTGCCGGCCATCTTCTCCTGCAGGGTGGCGCTTTGCATGGAGGCAATGCCCAGCATCGTCAGCAATAGCAAAAAGATCAGGCTGACCAGCAAGGCCATGCCGTGCTGGCGCTGGATAAACCGGGGCATGCGCTGCAAGCGGTTGGTGTTCATCGCATCCCCCCTCAGAACCGGTTACGCAAGTAGGCGACAGCGCTGTAAGTCTGATTAGCGACCCGCGCCTCCGGGTCTCTCAGGGTCAGGCTCAGGCGCACGCTGCGGATCTCGGCAGAACTGGCCGCGCTAATGACCCGGGTGTAGCTCATGGGGCTGCCGGTCATGCCGAACGATACGTCGAAAGCCACAATATTCTGCAGCAAGGGCTGGGCAGGCTGGGTAGAGGCAGTACCGGCCTTGATGCTCAGGGTGCCGTTATTGGCACTGTAGCTGTAGACCAGTTGCCGCAGCGGGAACGCCGTCTGGCCGGCAGCCGGCGCCCTGGAACCGGCATAAAGCTGAGACGAGGTTTGGCAATCGGAAAGGATGGTCCAGTTCGGCGCGACCCCGGCCGTACCGATGTCGGCGGTGACAATGGTCAGGGTGTTGGTGGTGTTGTCCCAGAGGATCGGGGTGTTAAGCGCCGTCGGCCACTCAATCGCTGGCGGTACCGGGATGTAACTGCCAAAGCTCAGGCAGCCGTACATGCCGGTCATGCGCAGTTCCTGGATCATCTTGCTCAGCACGAAGCGGGCGTCTTCCTGCAGGCGCGCTGCCGAGTTCTGACTGGAAAAGGTCGTGCGCGCGGCAATGAAAATCTGCACCACCCCGAAACTGACCACCAGCCCGAGCGCCAGCGCCACCATGATTTCGATGAGACCGAACCCTTGTGAACGGCGCTTCATGGCGTCACCCCGACCCCGATGCGCGAGGTAAGTACGAAGCTGCGTGCAGCCGCCGCAGCAGGCGTTGCTCCGCTGGCCAGGTCTTCAGGTTGCTGGGCACGGCGGTCATTCCAGTAAATGGTGATGGTGACCTCCTGGCCGTTAATGGCAATCTTGCTTTGCGCGCCATCGGTGCCGGCAAAACCCGTGACATTTTCGCGGAAGTCCGACAGGTCTCTGGAGCGCGCATCGTTTCCGGGCGCTGGCGCCGCCGACAGGCTCGACAACCCATAGCTGGCGAGCACATTCGCGGTGCCATTGGAGGTGGCGTTGCCGATCACGTTGGCCCGGATGCGATCCATCATGTCATAGGCAATGAAGCTGGCCTGGCTGGTCATCGCGGCACTGTCGGTGTACTTGAGCGCATTGAGCTGAATAGCAGCGGCGCCCAGCAGACCGATGGCCAGAATCAGCACCGAGATCAGCACCTCGATCAGGGTCATGCCCGCCTGGGCAGCGCGACAGGTCTTGGTCATCCGCAGCTTCCATTCAAAACGATTCTTCCGGTCAGGCAGACATACAACGCCTTGCTGATCGTGCCGCGAGTGTAGGTCATGGTCACCTGGCTGGCCGGTGTCGCCACCCCGCCGAGGTTGTTGAATTCGATGGCTGCCACATTGCCGGTGGCCAGCGCCGCACCGGCACTCATGCCGCTCAGGGTCCTGAGGGTGGTCGGGTTGGTTTTTGTGTCAGTGATTCGCAGGTCGGCGGTCCAGTCGGCGCCGCTGACCGGCGCGATGCGGATCGTCATGCCACGGTTGATCGCCTCCAGCCGCGCATAATTGAGCGCCCGCTGCAGGTCGCTGACTTCAGTCTCGGCGCGGTTGTTCTGGATCATGCTGCTGAACCCCGGGATGGCAACGGCCGCCAGAATTCCCACCAGAGACACAGTGACTAACAATTCGATCAGGCTGAATCCCTTGGCGGAACGAGGCATTAAGTGTCTCCTTGACGATACGACTATAAAGCGGCTGCAACACCGAACAACCGTTACAAGGATATACGGTCATTTACGACTGACGAGTGTCAGCTTTTCTTCCAGGGAGGGAAGATCGATGAAACAGAGCGGTTTCACGCTATTGGAGCTACTGATTGCCCTGATTGTTCTGAGCATTCTGAGCGGGCTGGCAGCGCCGGGCCTGAGCGACCTGTGGCAAGCGCAACAACGGCTGGTGGCGGCCCGCGAGCTGGCCGGCGGTATACGCGCCGCAAGGGTCGCGGCAATCACCCGCCATCAGCAGGTCAGTATTCAGGCACTTGGGGAGGACTGGAGCCAGGGCTGGCAGATCATCGCCGAGCACAATCAACAACGGCCGGATGGGCCGGTGCTGCTGGAGCGGGTGCTCAATGGCAAGCTGCGGATCGTGGGCAATAGCAAGGTCGCACAGAAGCTCACATTCAGCGAGTTGGGCGGTTTGCGCGGCGGCGGCAACGGCACCATCCACGTGTGCCTCAGAGACCAGCCGGTCAGCCACTACCGGGTGGTGGTGGCGATTACCGGGAATGTGAGGGTGGTGGAGCGGCAAACCGATCAGCCGCTATGCGGCTGAGCTGTACTTTGAGGGCAGACCTTGAGGGCGTATCAGGTCACCGACTTGACCCGCAGCTCTTTAGGCATCGAGAAGGTGATGTTTTCCGGGCGGCCATCGAGTTCCTGAGCGCTGCTGGCGCCCCACTCCTGCAACTGCTGGATCACACCGCGCACCAGCACTTCCGGCGCCGACGCGCCAGCAGTAATACCGATGTTGTGCACCCCGTCGAACCAGCTGCGCTGCATGTCTTCGGCGCCATCGATCAGGTAGGCCGGGGTCGCCATGCGTTCGGCCAGCTCGCGCAGACGGTTGGAGTTGGAACTGTTGGGGCTGCCTACAACCAGCACCACATCGCATTCGTCAGCCAGTTGCTTGACCGCATCCTGGCGGTTCTGGGTGGCGTAGCAGATGTCATCCTTGCGCGGCCCGCCGATAGCCGGGAAGCGCGCCCGCAGGGCGTCGATCACCCGGCTGGTGTCATCCATCGACAGCGTGGTCTGGGTCACAAATGCCAGGCGCTCGGGGTTGCTGACCTCAAGCCTGGCGACATCCTGCTCATCTTCCACCAGGTAGATGGCCCCGCCATTGCTGGCATCGTACTGACCCATGGTGCCTTCGACTTCCGGATGGCCGGCGTGGCCGATCAGGATGCACTCACGGCCATCGCGGCTGTACTTGGCCACCTCGATGTGCACCTTGGTGACCAGCGGGCAGGTGGCATCAAAGACCTTCAGGCCGCGGTTGGCCGCCTCGCTACGCACAGCCTGGGATACACCGTGGGCACTGAAGATGACGATGACGTTATCCGGAACCTGGTCCAGTTCTTCGACGAAAATGGCCCCACGCGAGCGCAGGTCCTCGACGACGAACTTGTTGTGGACCACTTCGTGGCGCACATAGATCGGCGGCCCGAACACTTCCAGGGCCCGGTTGACGATTTCGATCGCACGGTCCACACCGGCACAAAAGCCGCGGGGGTTGGCGAGTCTGATTTGCATGTTGGCCTCGGCAGCCTGTGGCTGTATAGGGTGCGCAGCTTTTGCCGCTCCCGCAGGAGCGGCTTCAGCCGCGAAAAACGTTACGAATCCAGCGCCACGACTTCGAAGATCTGCACTTCGAAATCAAGGGTCTTGCCGGCCAGCGGATGGTTGAAATCGATGGTCACCTGCTGCTCATCGAAGTCTTTCACCACACCCGGCAACTCGGTATTGGCGGCATCGTTGAAAATCACCAGCAGCCCTTCGGACAGTTCCATGCCCTCGAACTGCGAGCGTGGCATGATTTGCACGTTTTGCGGGTTGTGCTGACCAAAGGCACCTTCGGGCGGGATGCGCACGCTTTTGTGATCACCGGCCTTGAAGCCGAAGATCGCCGCTTCAAAGCCTGGCAGCAAGTTGCCGTCGCCGACCTTGAAGGTCGCTGGCGACTTGTCGAAGGTGCTGTCCACGGTGTCGCCGTTTTCCAGGCGCAAGGCAAAGTGCAGCGTCACCTGGGTGTTCTGGCCGATGCGGATATCACCCGCTGATGATTGTTCAGTCATGAACAGCCTCTTCACTTTTCTTGCTCTTGAACATATCCAGCGCCAGCATCACCGCGCCGACGCTGATCGCGCTGTCGGCCACGTTGAACGCCGGGAAGTACCAGCGGTTCTGCCAGTGCACCAGAATGAAGTCGATCACATGGCCCAGCACGACGCGGTCGTAGAGATTGCCGATGGCGCCGCCCAGCACCAGTGCCAGGGCGACCGCCAGCCAGGTCTCATCGCGCCCCAGGCGCTTGAGCCAGACCACCAGCACCGCACTGACCACCAGCGCAATCACGGCGAACAACCAGCGCTGCCAGCCGGCGCCGTCCGCCAGGAAGCTGAACGCTGCGCCGGTGTTATATGCCAGGGTCCAGCTGAAGTAATCCGGAATCACGATGATCTGTTGGTACAGGTTCAACGAGTTCTCGAAGTAGTACTTGCTGACCTGGTCAACGACCAGGACCAGCAGGCTCAGCCATAACCAGGACAGCCGGCCGAACCGGCCGGTGCCCTTATCCAGCCCCGAGTCAGGCATAGTGACGCACCTCGCCGGCACCGCTGATGTTGTCTACGCAGCGGTTGCAGATTTCCGGATGCTCGGCGTGGCTGCCCACGTCTTCGCGGTGATGCCAGCAACGGGCGCACTTGGCGTGCCCGGACTTGACCACTTTGAGCTTGAGCCCTTCGACTTCGGTCACCACCGCATCGGCCGGCGCCGAAACGAACGGCGCGACGGTGGCAGTCGAGGTGATCAGGACGAACCGCAGCTCGTTGCCGAGTTTGGCCAGATCGGCACTCAACGCCTCTTCGGCGTACAGGGTCACTTCGGCCTGCAGGTTGCCGCCGATGGCTTTGGCAGCGCGCAGGTTTTCCATTTCCTTGTTGACCGCAACCTTCACCGCCATGACCCGCTCCCAGTAGGCGCGGTCCAGCTCGAAGCCTGCTGGCAGTTCGCTCAGGCCCTGATACCAGGTGTTGAGCATCACCGACTCGTTGCGCTCGCCCGGCAGGAACTGCCACAGCTCGTCGGCCGTGAACGACAGGATCGGCGCGATCCAGCGCACCAGCGCTTCAGAGATATGGAACAACGCCGTCTGGCAGGAACGCCGCGCAACGCTGTTGGCGCCCGTGGTGTACTGACGGTCCTTGATGATGTCGAGGTAGAAACCGCCCAGCTCCTGCACGCAGAAGTTGTGGATCTTCGAGTAGACGTTCCAGAAGCGGTATTCGCCGTAGTGCTCTTCGAGCTCGCGCTGCAGCAGCAGGGTGCGATCCACCGCCCAACGGTCCAGCGCCAGCATGTCTTCAGCCGGCAGCAGGTCGGTGGCCGGGTTGAAGCCGGACAGGTTCGACAGCAGGAAGCGCGCGGTATTGCGGATCCGCCGGTAGGCGTCGGCACTGCGCTGCAGGATCTGCTCGGAAACGGCCATTTCGCCGGAGTAGTCGGTGGCCGAAACCCACAGGCGCAGGATATCGGCGCCCAGCGTGTCGGTGACCTTCTGCGGCTCGATGGTATTGCCCAGCGACTTGGACATCTTGCGGCCGTTCTCGTCGACCGTGAAGCCGTGGGTCAGCAGCTCGCGGTACGGCGCATGACCGTCGATGGCGCAACCGGTCAGCAACGAGGAGTGGAACCAGCCGCGGTGCTGGTCGGAGCCTTCCAGGTACAGATCGGCGCGCGGGCCGCTGTCGTGGCCGATATTGTGCGAGCCACGCAGTACATGCCAGTGCGTGGTGCCGGAGTCGAACCACACGTCGAGGGTGTCGTTGATCTTGTCGTAGCTGGCCGCTTCGTCACCGAGCAGCTCGGCAGCGTCAAGCTTGAACCAGGCCTCGATGCCTTGCTGCTCGACGCGCTGGGCGACCTGCTCCATCAGCTCGACAGTGCGCGGATGCAGTTCGCCGGTTTGCTTGTGCAGGAAGAACGGAATCGGCACGCCCCAGTTGCGCTGGCGCGAGATGCACCAGTCAGGCCGGTTGGCGATCATCGAATGCAGACGCGCCTGGCCCCAGGCCGGGACGAATTTGGTCTGGTCGATGGCCTTGAGCGAACGCTCGCGCAGGCTGGCACCGGCAGCCGGCTGCTTGTCCATGCCGACGAACCACTGTGCCGTAGCACGGTAGATCAGCGGGGTCTTGTGCCGCCAGCAATGCATGTAGCTATGGCTGATGGTCTCGGTGTGCATCAGGTTGCCGACTTCAGCCAGCTTGTCGACGATGTTCTGGTTGGCCTTGAAGATGAACTGGCCACCGAAGAACTCCAGCGACTCGACATACACGCCGTTGCTCTGCACGGGGCTGAGGATGTCATCGTTGCTCATGCCGTAATGCTTGCACGAATTGAAGTCGTCTACGCCGTAGGCCGGGGCACTGTGTACCACACCGGTGCCGGCACCCAGCTCGACGTACTCGGCCAGGTACAGCGGCGACAGACGGTCGTAGAACGGATGGCGGAAATTGATCAGCTCAAGCGCTTTACCGGTGGCGGTGGCGATCACCGAACCTTCGAGCTTGTAGCGCGCCAGGCACGCCTCGACCAGCTCTTCAGCCAGCACCAGCAGGCGCTCGCCGGTATCGACCAACGCATAGTTGAATTCAGGGTGAACGTTCAGCGCCTGGTTGGCCGGGATGGTCCACGGGGTGGTGGTCCAGATCACGATGGCCGCGGGCTTGGGCAGCGCCGCAAGGCCGAAAGCGGCAGCCAGTTTCGCGTCGTCGGCAATCGGGAAGGCGACGTCGATGGTCGGCGACTTCTTGTCCTGATACTCGACTTCCGCTTCAGCCAGGGCCGAGCCGCAGTCGAAACACCAGTTGACCGGCTTGAGGCCCTTGAATACGAAGCCGCCCTTGACCATTTCGGCCAGTGCGCGGATTTCTCCGGCTTCGTTGGCGAAGTTCATGGTCAGGTAGGGATTGTCCCACTCGCCCAGCACACCCAGGCGGATGAACTCGGCCTTCTGGCCCTCGACCTGCTCGGCCGCATAGGCACGGCACAGCTCACGGGTCTTGTCGGCCGACAGGTTCTTGCCGTGGGTGACCTCGACCTTGTGCTCGATCGGCAGGCCGTGGCAGTCCCAGCCGGGCACGTAAGGCGCGTCAAAACCGGCCAGGGTCTTGGAACGCACGATCATGTCCTTGAGGATCTTGTTCAGTGCATGACCGATGTGAATCTTGCCGTTGGCATAGGGCGGACCGTCGTGCAGGACGAACTTGGGACGGTCCTTGCCAATTTCGCGCAGCTTCTGGTACAGGCCAATGCTGTCCCAGCGCTGCAGGGTTTGCGGTTCGCGCTGGGGCAGGCCGGCCTTCATCGGGAAGGCGGTGTCCGGAAGATTTAGCGTGGCTTTGTAGTCGGTCATTTCAGGCTCTTGGTTAGCGGTTGGCCATGCCAATGGGCACGGGCGGCGGCGACATCCGCATTGATCGCCGTCTTGAGCGCCTCCAGTGAGGCAAAGCGCTGCTCATCACGCAGCTTTTGGTGGAAAACCACCGTCAAACGCCGGCCATAGAGATCACCGGCAAAATCCAGAAGATGCACCTCGAGGTGGGCACTGCCATCGCCGGCCACGGTCGGACGCACGCCAATATTGGCAACCCCCGGCCAGACCTGACCGTCAATCAGGGTGCTGGTCAGATAGACCCCGCTCAGCGGCACGCGGCGGCGCTTGAGCTGCACATTGGCGGTCGGCGTACCGAGCTGGCGGGCCAGCTTCTGGCCATGCAGGACGCGCCCGGAAATCGCGAACGGGCGGCCCAGCAGTTGTTCGGCAAGGTCGAAGTCGGCGCTGGCCAGCGCCTTGCGTACCTTGGTGCTACTGACCCGCAGGCCATCGATCTCGACGGTCTGCGCCGCTTCGACAGTAAACCCGTGGGCGGCGCCGGCACGTTGCAGGAAATCGAAATCACCGGAACGGTCATGGCCAAAACGAAAATCGTCACCCACTTCAAGGTGCTTCACACCGAGGCCATCAAGAACAATGGTCTCGACGAACTCGGTGGCGCTGAGTTGGCTGAAGCGCTGATTGAATGACAGGCACAGGACCCGGTCAACGCCCTCTGCGCGCAACAGCTCGACTTTGTCGCGCAACCGCGCCAGGCGCGGCGGCGCGGTGTCGGGGGCAAAGAACTCGCGCGGCTGTGGCTCGAAGATCACCACGCAGCTGGGCAGGTCCAGTTCGGCGGCGCGCTCACGCAGGCGCGCCAGGATAGCCTGGTGGCCGCGGTGTACACCGTCGAAGTTGCCAATCGTGGCGACGCAACCCCGGTGCTGGGGGCGCAGGTTGTGAAGGCCTCTAACCAGCTGCATAACGCACATCTTGCTCATAAAGTGGCCGATTATACCTACAGAGGGACAAGGACGACAGGCACGTTACGTCTTGATCGCCTTGCGGGCAAAATCCTTCAGGCGAAAACCCAGCAACAGCAGCATGGCAAAGTAGGCCACGACCCCGGCCGCAACCAGAATCCCCAGACGAACGAAGCGTTCGAGCATACCGCCCTCTGCCCAGGCCGGCATCAACTGCATCACCCCCAGCAGCACGCCGGCCATGACAGCGACCGCCACGCACAGTTTGAGCAGGAACAGCGGCCAGCCCGGTTGCGGCTGGAACAACTGCTGACGACGCAGTTGCCAGAACAGTAACAAGGCATTGATCGTCGCGCCGACACTGATCGCCAGCGCCAGGCCGGCATGCTGCAAGGGCCCGATAAACGCCAGGTTGAGCAATTGAGTGACGATCAACGTGAAAATCGCGATTTTCACCGGCGTGCGGATATTCTGTTGCGCGTAGAACCCCGGCGCCAGCACCTTGATCAGGATGATCCCCAGCAAGCCAACCGAATAGGCAATCAGCGCATGCTGGGTCATCAGCGCGTCGTGATCATCGAACTTGCCGTACTGGAACAACGCAACCGTCAGCGGCTCGGAAATCAGCCCCAGCGCCAGGGTGCAGGGCAATACCAGCACAAAGCACAGGCGCAGCCCCCAGTCGAGAATCCGCGAATACTCATGACGGTCACGGTCGGCGTAGGTCTTGGCCAGGATCGGCAACAGGATGGTGCCCAGCGCCACACCCAACACGCCGGACGGCAGCTCCATCAGGCGGTCGGCGTAATACATCCATGACACCGAGCCTGCCACCAGAAAAGAGGCGAATATGGTGTTGATGATCAGCGAAATCTGGCTGACCGACACGCCGAGAATCGCCGGCAGCATCTGCTTCATCACCCGCCAGACACCCGCATCACGCAGGTTCAGGCGCGGCAGCACCAACATCCCGATGCGTTTGAGGTGCGGCAACTGATAAAGCAGCTGCAGCAGGCCACCGGCCAAGACCGCCCAACCGAGCGCCATGATCGGCGGATCGAAGTACGGCACCAGCAACAGTGCAAACACGATCATGCTGACATTGAGCAGGGTCGGCACAAAGGCCGGCACGGCAAAGCGGTTCCAGGTATTGAGAATCGCCCCCGCCAGCGAAGACAGCGAAATCAGCAATATATAAGGAAAGGTCACCCGCAGCAGGTCGGAGGTCAGGGCGAACTTTTCCGGCGTGTCGGCAAAGCCCGGCGCTGTCGCCCAGATGATCCAGGGCGCAAACAGCACACCGAGCAGGGTCACCACCGCCAGGGCCAGGGTCAGTAGCCCCGAGACATAAGCGATGAAGGTGCGGGTCGCCTCCTCGCCCTGCTGGTTCTTGTACTCGGCCAGGATCGGCACGAATGCTTGCGAAAACGCCCCCTCGGCAAAGATTCGCCGCAGCAGGTTGGGCAGCTTGAAAGCGATGAAAAACGCATCGGTGGCCATCCCGGCACCGAACGCCCGGGCGATGATGGTATCGCGCACGAACCCCAGAACCCGGGACAACATGGTGATGGAGCTGACCGCAGCCAGTGACTTGAGCAGATTCATTAGCGCAACAATTCGCCTCGAGCAAAGGACGCTGTTTGCTGTCGTCCATTTATGCGATACTCCGCGGCCCAAAAAAGCCCGAAGCCAAAGTCCGCGAGTGTACAGCCCCGGCGCCGGAAATGAATCACCGGCAAGGTGCAAGACCACTCGGCGCAAACTTGTATCTGCCCTTGACATTCATTGGGCACATCGGCATGATTCGCGGCCTTATTTGTTAGCTATTTCATAACAGTCTTTCGAGGAGCTTGACGGTGGCCAACTCACCTTCCGCCAAAAAACGTGCAAAACAGGCTGAGAAGCGTCGCAGCCACAACGCCAGCCTGCGTTCCATGGTTCGTACCTACATCAAGAATGTAGTTAAAGCCATTGACGCAAAAGACGCAGAAAAAGCACAAGTTGCTTACACTCTGGCTGTGCCTGTCATCGACCGTATGGCCGACAAAGGCATCATCCACAAGAACAAGGCTGCTCGTCATAAGAGCCGCCTGAACGGTCACATCAAGGCCCTGAAAGAAGCCGCCTGATTGACCTGTTCTTGAAAAAACCGACCTGAGGGTCGGTTTTTTTATGCCCGCGTTTTCTATCTGCCCTGCATCAACTGTTGCAGCGGCGCGTACTCGGCATGACTGACCGGCGCCAGCCCAGACGCCCCCTGCGACTTCAGAAAGTCGCCCAGCACCGCCCTGTCGCCCAGCATTACCGAGCCAATAGCACGCTTCAACTCATCACACAGGCTGCCGCTAAAAACGTAGGGGTCGTAGTAAATCGGCTCTGAACGCCACAGCACACGCAAGCTGTCTTGCTGCATGCGCCCCTCGCGCAGATAGGCATCGGCGCGCACACTGGCCACGAACACCGCGTCAATGCGCTTGCCCAGCAACGCATCCAGGGATTTGTCGTGCGAGCCCGAGTAGCTCACCGAACCGAAAAACTGCGCAAGCGGCAGACCGGTCAGCCGGGCAAACTCGGCGTTCGGGATCAGGCTACCCGAGGTACTGACCGGATCACTCAAGGCGACCGTCTTGCCACGCAGCGCCTCAAGGCTGTCGAACTCGCTGGCACGCACCAACAACAGCGCCTGATAATGATGCCCCGGCGGCGTGAAATACCCGCCATCAATGGTCAGGCTGGCAAACGGCTCGATACGCGGGTCACGACCATGCGCCAGGATATAAGAGGCCGGCCCCAGCCAGGCGATATCCACCCCGCCCGAGACGATCGCATCGACAACGCTCTCATAAGAAGAAGACGCGACGATCTCCACCGGCATGCTCAACTTCAGGCTCAACTGATCCAGCAACGGCCGGTACTCATGCAGCAGCACATCCATACCTTTCTTGGGTATGACCGCCACCCGCAAGCTCTTTTGCTGACACTGGGCATAAGCCTGCACAGTGAACAGCCAGAGCAGCAGCAACGTCGACACGACTCTTATTCCACGCATACCTGCTCCGGCTCATCGACTAACGGCACGTACTCACTCAACTGCTGCAACGACAGCGGCCGGCTGAAGTAATAACCCTGGGCGAAATCGCAGCCCACCCGCTTCAGGTAAAGCATCTGCTCGCGGGTCTCCACCCCCTCCGCAACCACCTCAAGTCCCAGGCGCTTGGCCAGGATGAGGGTCGACGACACAATCGGGCTGTCATCCATGACGCCCGACAAGGACGCAATCAGCGCACGATCAAGCTTCAACTTGGTCAATGGCAACGCTTGCAGGTGGGCAAACCCCGCATAACCTTTGCCAAAGTCATCAAGACTGATATTCAAGCCTGCATCACGCAGACGACGAAGATGCTCGACCGCCAGGTTTTCGTCTTCCAGCACGGCCGTTTCGGTAATTTCCAGGTCAAGCCACTCAGGCTTCAGGGCATGCCTGTCGAGTTCATCAAGGACCCTCTGGCTAAAATCGGCCTGACGCAACTGAATGGCCGACACATTGACCGCCAGACGAATCGGCTGCCCTCGCGCACACCACTGCGCCATCATTTCACAGGCAAGACGCAGCACTTCCCAGCCCAGCTCGACGATAAAACCACTGCGCTCGGCCAATGCGATAAACCGATCCGGATAAAGCAACCCGAGCACCGGATGCTGCCAGCGCACCAACGCCTCACAACTGCTGAGCGAGATATCATCCAGGCGCATCTGGGGCTGGTAATGAAGAATGAACTGCCGCCCCTGCAGCGCCTCGACGAAAGCCTGCTCCAACGCAAAACTTTCGCCCTCCTCGACATTCAGCGAGGCATCGAAGAACCGGTACTGGCCGCGCCCGGCCCGCTTGGCCAGATACATGGCTGCATCAGCAGCACGAATCAGCTCATCGACCGCCTGCCCATCACGCGGATACAGGCTTACTCCGACGCTGGGGCTGGTACTGAGCATATGCTCAGCCAGGCTGTAGGGTGCCGACAACTTCTGCACCAACGCACCCACCCAGGCGTCTATCTGCCGCTCATTACGCTCACCGGCCAGCAGCACGACAAACTCATCACCACCAAAGCGCGAGGCTTCGTCTCCAGGCCCAAGCATCCAACTGATCCGCCCGGCGACCGCCTGCAATAGCAAGTCGCCAATCTCGTGGCCCAGCGAATCATTGATCGACTTGAAACGGTCCATGTCGATAAACAGCACCGCCATCAACTGCCCCTTGCCCAGCGCCCGCATGGCGACCTTGAGCAACTGGCGGCGGTTGTGCAAACCACTGAGATGATCAGTGGCGGCCGCATGACTGCTACGCCGGTGTTCCTCTTCAAGCCGGGCAATCAACGCCTGATTGGCTTGCTGGACCTGCTGCAGAGCAACAAAGGCGTCCTGGCGCTTGCGCAGCAGGCGCAGCGTCCACAACAGGCAGCCCAGAAGCAGCAGCGTCATGCTCAGGTTCAGCCATAGCCGACCACGAAACGACTCACGCGAGGCGTGCAGGATTTCGTCGACACCCTGGCTGACCACCACGGTAAAGCCGCGCTCCGGCAGGCGCACATACAGAC
Source organism: Pseudomonas sp. StFLB209 (assembly GCF_000829415.1). NCBI lineage: Bacteria > Pseudomonadati > Pseudomonadota > Gammaproteobacteria > Pseudomonadales > Pseudomonadaceae > Pseudomonas > Pseudomonas sp. StFLB209. The sequence goes on from NZ_AP014637.1 coordinate 1,117,856, forward strand.
TCTGGTAATGGCTTGGGCCAGCCTGCTGAAGCAGTTGCCCGGAAAGCTCCTGCACAGTGGCAAAGCCCGGCTCAAGCGCCCCGCCACCCACCACAACCCCACTGCTGTTGATGCGCAGCAACTCCTGACCCGCACCATCGAGCAAGCGCATCATGCCGCTGCGCCCCAGATCAATACGCTCGAACAATGCAGCCAGATAACCGATATCCAGTTGCACGACCAGAATGCGATTGAGCGTACCGTTTGCAGAGTCGACCAACGGCAACATGAATGGTAAGCGCCAACTGGGCAGCGAAGGCGCATCCTGCGCGCGGACAACGAGCGGCAACAGCGGCTTGAGCCCGTATTGCATGGAATGGTCGGCCAATTGCTCAAGCCACAGCACCGGCAAGCGACTCGGTTCATCCATGTGACTGGCAGACAGCAGCCGCCCATCCAGGCCATACAGGCTCATGCGCTTGAACACCGGGTCTTCGGCAAGCATGCGCACCAGCCCCTGCCGGCTATTGGCCGTGCCACCGAAATCGTCACGCACGACCTCACCAATGACCTGGGCCCGATCGACCAGCTGGCGCAGATTCTGCCCGGCTATTGCAGCCAGATTCAGATGCTCTGCCGCCTTGGCAGCCAGCGCTTCATCAGCAGAGGAGGCTTGATGCTGAAAGTGCCGCACCCAGAGAAATGCCAGGGTCACAGCACAAAATGCCAGCAACAACAGCTGCAGAGAGCTGAGCGAGGAAAATGACCTCCGGATCACTGCAAAACATCCATGCCCTGTAATACCGGCAATTTACTACTACGGCATTGCCAAATAATGACGGTTTTGCAGGGTCCGGAGATTGCCGGTCAGGTCAGGTACAACCTGCTAAGGCTTTTCAGCCTCACGCCACGGCAGGATCGGAATCGCAGTCACCGCATTTTGCGGGCTGCCTTCGATAAGGCGGTCGCTGTAGACCAGATACACCAGCGTATTGCGCTTCTCGTCCAAAAAGCGCACCACCTGCATGGTCTTGAACACCAGCGAGGTACGCTCCTTGAACACCTCTTCACCATCCTTGAGCGGCAACTCGAAGCGGATCGGCCCGACCTGACGACAGGCAATCGACGCCTCGGCGCGGTCCTCTGCCAGCCCCAGACTGCCTTTGACCCCACCGGTCTTGGCCCGCGACAAGTAGCAGGTCACGCCCTCGACCTTGGGATCGTCGAATGCCTCGACCACGATCCGGTCGTTGGCGCCGAGCAGTTTAAAAACCGTCGACACCTGACCAATCTCTTCAGCAGCAGCCTGCAAGGACCAGCCCAGCAGCGGCCAGGCCAGCAACAATCCGATTCCCAGCCTGAACACGCGCATGAACCACCTCACACCAGAATCAGATTGTCGCGATGTACCAACTCAGGCTCAGCCATGTAGCCCAACACCCGAACGATGGCATCAGACGATTGACCGATGATCTTCTGCGCCTCGACGGCGCTGTAGTTGCTCAGCCCACGCGCCACTTCACGACCATCCGGCGCCACACAGACAACCATCTCGCCGCGCCGGAAACTGCCCTGGACCAGCTTGACGCCGACCGGCAGCAAGCTCTTGTTATCCGAGGCCAGCGCGCTGACCGCGCCATCATCGAGCACCAGCGTGCCACGGGTCTGCAGATGCCCGGCCAGCCACTGCTTGCGCGCCGCAAGCATTTCGCGCTCCGGCGACAACAGGGTGCCGAGTTGCTCGCCGGCCTTGAGCCGCGCCAACACCTGCTCAATGCGCCCACCGACGATCACGGTGTGCGCACCGGAACGCGCCGCCAGACGCGCAGCGCGCAGTTTGGTCTGCATACCGCCACGCCCCAGCGCACCGCCTGTGCCACCGGCAACGGCGTCCAGCGCCGGATCATCGGCACGCGCCTCAAGAATCAGTTGGGCATCAGGGTTGTTACGCGGGTCGGCATCGAACATGCCGTCACGATCCGTCAGGATGACCAGCAGATCGGCCTCGACCAGGTTTGCCACCAACGCCGCCAGGGTGTCGTTGTCACCGAAGCGGATCTCATCGGTGACCACCGTGTCGTTCTCGTTGATGACCGGCACCACCCCCAGCTCGACCAGCGCACGCAAGGTGCTGCGGGCGTTGAGATAACGCTTGCGGTCCGACAGGTCGTCGTGGGTCAGAAGAATCTGCGCAGTGTGCCGGTCATGCTCGGCAAAGCTCGACTCCCAGGCCTGCACCAGCCCCATCTGGCCGATAGCCGCTGCCGCCTGCAGCTCATGCATGGCACTCGGTCGGGTCGTCCAGCCCAGACGGCTCATCCCGGCCGCCACCGCCCCGGAGGACACCAGCACCAGTTCGACGCCCGCCTCATGCAGCGCCACCATCTGTTCAACCCAGACACTCATTGCCGAGCGATCCAGGCCCTTGCCATCAGCAGTCAGCAAAGCACTGCCAATCTTCACGACCCAGCGCCGGGCACCCGTCACTTTGCTGCGCATCATCATCCAACCTTAGCCAGAGAGTTTTTCAATTCGGCTTTCAGGGCACGAAAACGCCGCTCGAAAGCGGCGTTAGTTTACTGCAAGTTACGACCCGCCATCAGTCACGGACATAAATGATTTCCGGGCCGTCTTCGTCATCCAGATCATCGCCCCAATCGTCGTCATCACTGACATCATCGACGCTTTTCACGCCACTGCGGCGCAGGGCACGCTTGTCGTCCAGCGCCTGCAACTGGGCACGCGCCTCGTCTTCGATGCGCTGATCCAGCTCGGCCAGCTCTTCGGCATAAGCCGGGTCATGGGCCAGGCGATCAGCACGGTCTTCGAGGTAACGCATGATGTCGCGCGACAGACGCTCGGTGCCTTCGCGGGCGATGGCCGAGATCACATAAACCGGGCCGGTCCAGCCCAGCCGCTCGACGATCTCGCGCTTGCGCTGCTCCTGCTCATCTTCGAGCAACTGGTCGCACTTGTTCAGCACCAGCCAGCGGTCGCGATCAGCCAGCGCCGGACTGAAGCGGATCAGCTCATTAATGATCACCTCGGCCGAGTCGGCCGGGCTGGTTTCATCCATCGGCGCCATGTCCACCAGGTGCAGCAACAGACGGGTACGCGCCAAGTGCTTGAGGAAACGAATCCCCAGGCCCGCGCCGTCCGAAGCACCTTCGATCAGCCCCGGAATGTCCGCGATGACGAAGCTCTTCCAGCGGTCGACACTGACCACCCCAAGGTTCGGCACCAGCGTGGTGAACGGATAATCCGCCACCTTTGGCTTGGCGGCCGATACCGAGCGAATGAAGGTGCTCTTGCCAGCATTCGGCAGGCCCAGCAGGCCGACGTCAGCCAGCACCTTGAGCTCCAGCTTCAGGTCACGCTGGTCGCCCGGTTTGCCCGGAGTGGTCTGGCGTGGCGCACGGTTGGTGCTGGACTTGAAACGGGTGTTGCCCAGGCCGTGCCAGCCGCCCTGAGCGACCATCAGCTTCTGACCGGCCTTGGTCAGGTCGCCGATGACCTCCTGGGTACCGGCGTCGATCACCGTGGTGCCGACCGGCACGCGCAGGAACAGGTCTTCACCCTTGGCACCGGTGCAGTCCGTGCTGCCACCGTTGGAACCGCGCTGAGCATCGAAATGCCGCGTGTAGCGGTAATCCACCAGGGTATTGAGGTTTTCGTCAGCGACCATGTACACCGAGCCACCGTCACCACCGTCACCGCCGTTGGGACCGCCGTTCTCGATGAATTTTTCACGCCGGAAGCTCATGCAACCGTTGCCGCCGTCACCGGCCTTTACCCGAATCGATACTTCATCAACAAATTTCATAACGCCTGCTCCCGCCACAAGGACGAGCCGAACCACATGAATTCATAAGCCTCTTGCAAAAATAGCACTGCGACACCGATCAGAAAACGGCGAGCCGAAAGGCCCGTATCACAAGCGCCTGCAAAAACCGTTTTGCAAGAGACTCACCACCACCAAAACGAAAAAGCCCCGTCGCAGGACGGGGCTTTTCATGCAACTGCGTGATTACGCTACCGAGGCTTCAGCCTTCGGAACGATGCTCACGTAACGACGACCGAAGGCGCCTTTGACTTCGAACTTCACAGTGCCTTCCACTTTCGCGAACAGGGTGTGGTCCTTGCCAATGCCAACGCCGTAGCCAGCGTGGAACTCGGTGCCGCGCTGACGAACGATGATGTTGCCCGGAATGATTGCCTGGCCGCCGTAGATTTTAACGCCAAGACGTTTACTTTCTGAGTCGCGACCGTTGCGGGTACTACCGCCGGCTTTTTTGTGTGCCATGAGTCAATTCTCCAAATGAGGATTAGGCTGGATTACGCCTGAATACCGGTGATTTTGATCTCGGTGTACCACTGACGGTGGCCCTGGCGCTTCATGTGGTGCTTACGACGACGGAACTTGATGATACGAACCTTGTCGTGACGACCTTGCGAAACCACTTCGGCTACAACGGTAGCGCCAGCAACAACTGGAGCACCGATGGTGACGTCGTCACCGTTGCCGACCAGCAGAACGCGGTCGAAAGTAACGGATTCGCCAGTGGCGATTTCCAGTTTTTCAACTTTCAGGTATTCACCTGGGGCGACTTTGTACTGCTTGCCGCCGGTAACAATAACTGCGTAAGACATGGTGTCTCTCCGAAAATCCTGCTCACCCAGCTCTTTATAGGAATAGTGTCGGCTGGCATGGCTGCATCAGGCTGGAGACCTCGATGCAATTGCGTAAGGCAGGTAATGCCCAAGAAAGTAAGGGTGCGCGATTGTACGCAAGCGGTGATTAGCTTGCAAGGGCCGGGCTTGCATACCTTGACACACCTGTACCCGCAACCTAGCATGCGGCGCAACCTATGTGGAGCACCTGTCGCTGATGCAACCCCAAGCCTTCTACCGCGCGGTGGCGGACGACTTTACTGCCGTTGACCTGATCATCAAGAAGCAACTGACGTCGCGTGTACCGCTGGTCTCGAAGATCGGCGACTATATTACCTCCGCCGGAGGCAAACGGCTGCGTCCGTTGCTGGTGTTGCTGGGCGGCAAAGCCCTGGGCCATCAAGGCGACGACCTGCGCCTGCTGGCCGCCACCATCGAATTTCTGCACACCGCCACCCTGCTGCATGACGATGTGGTCGACATGTCCGGCATGCGCCGTGGCCGCTCGACAGCCAATGCCCTGTGGGGCAACGCGCCGAGCGTGCTGGTCGGTGACTTCCTGTATTCGCGCTCGTTCGAAATGATGGTCGAACTGGGTTCGATGCCGGTCATGCAGATTCTCTCCAGAGCCACTCGGGTGATTGCCGAAGGTGAAGTGCTGCAGCTGTCGAAAGTACGCGACGCCAGCACCACTGAAGAAATCTACATGGAAGTGATCCGCGGCAAGACCGCCATGCTGTTCGAAGCATCGACCCACAGTGCAGCAGCCCTGTGCGGCGCCAGTGCCGAACAGAGTGAAGCGCTGCGCACCTTCGGCGACCATCTGGGCGTGGCATTCCAACTGGTGGACGACCTGCTCGACTACCGTGGCGACGCCGAAACCCTGGGCAAGAACGTTGGCGACGACCTCGCTGAAGGCAAGCCGACCCTGCCGCTGATCTACACCATGCGTGAAGGCACCGCCGAACAGGCAGCCCTGGTTCGCCAGGCCATTCAGAAAGGCGGCCTGGAAGACCTCGAAAGCATCCGTAATGCCGTAGAAAGCGCAGGCGCCCTGGACTACACCGCGCAACTGGCGCGCGACTACGCAGCCCGCGCCATCGCCTGCCTGGAAGCCTTGCCGCCCAGCGAGTACCGCGATGCGCTGGTTGAACTCAGCGAGTTCGCTGTCGCGCGTACCCACTGACCGTCAGCACGTACCACCAAGAGCCCGTCCTTGTGACGGGCTTTTTATTGCCCGGCGTCAACCGCTCGACAGAAAATGCGAATTAATCTCAATAGAGGCTTGCTATTATCGTAATAGGAATTATTCTCACCTCATCGGAACAGGAGATGGAATATGACTTATTTGATCGATGCATGGCTGGATCGCCCGCACCCTTACCTGCGGATTCTTCATCGCGAGACAGGTGAAGTCTGCGCCGTACTGGAACAGGACGCTCTGGAAGAGTTACGTGAACAAGGTGATCTGGACGTCAATGTCCTCAACTCCAGCGAGCCGGTGGTGCTCAAGGAGCTGGTGCGAAACCTGTTTCTGTTTTGCTATGCGCGAGCGTTGCGCCCGATGGGTGAGTTTGGAACGGCGTGATTAAACTTGACACGCCTGGCTGCTGAACGAGCCGCAACGGCGCGTTCAGCAGACTCGGCAACGGCTTACAGCACAGCCAGCAGCTCGACGTCGAACACCAGCACGCTGTGCGGCGGGATGCTGCCCACGCCTTGCGCGCCGTAGGCCAGTTCGCTCGGCACGTACAGGCGCCATTTGCTGCCGGTACCCATCAGTTGCAGGGCCTCGGTCCAGCCAGCGATCACGCCGCCCACCGGGAATTCGGCCGGCTCACCACGATCGTAGGAGCTGTCGAATACAGTGCCGTCGATCAGGGTGCCGTGGTAGTGCGTACGCACCTGGTCTTCACGGGTCGGCTTGGCGCCATCACCCGCTGTCAGCACTTCGAATTGCAGGCCCGACGCCAGAGTGGTCACGCCTTCACGCTTGGCGTTCTCGGCCAGGTAGGCGACGCCAGCGGCGGCGGCTTTTTCGGCCTTGGCAGCCGCTTCAGCCTGCATGACTTCACGAATCGCCTTGAACGCCGAGGACAGCTCTTCCTGACCCACACGGCTTGGCTGGTTGTTGAAGGCGTCGGTCAGGCCGGTGATGATGGCTTGCAGATCCACACCTGGCGGCGGGTTGTCGCGCAGTTGATCGCCCAACTGGCGGCCAATGCCGTAGCTGACGCGGGTTTCGTCGGTAGACAGATTGACTTCGGACATGATGCTGCTCCGCATGTGGAACGTCCGACTGACCGGCAGGCCACTCGAACACCCCGGATAAAAGGGCGAGCAGCCTAGCATAATTGCGCCGCCAGCCCCTATCGCTGCCAGCGCAACCCTGTCATTAATGCTTGGTGAGCTTGTCCAGATAGCCCATGGCAAATGCCGAAATCACGAAGGTCATGTGAATGATCACGTACCATTTCAGGTGTTCGGTCTCGATATTGCTGGCATCCATGAACACCCGCAGCAGGTGAATGGACGAAATGGCCACGATGGACGCCGCGACTTTCATCTTCAGCGAAGAGGAGTCCATGGTGCCGAGCCAGTTGAGCTTCTCCTTGTGCTCATCGATATCCAGTTGCGAAACGAAGTTTTCGTAGCCGGAAATCATCACCATGACCAGCAGGCCACCCACCAGTGCCATATCAATCAGCGACAGCAGGACCAGGATCAGATCGGCTTCAGCCAGGGAGAAGACATTGGGCAGAACGTGGAAGATCTCCTGGAAGAACTTCAGGCCCAACGCCAGCAAGCCAAGCGACAGGCCGAAATAGATCGGTGCCAGCAGCCAGCGCGACGCATACATGGCATTTTCAAAAAAACGTTCCATTGAAACTCGCAAGGTGTGGGAGAAGACGCGCGAGTATATCAGCGAGAAGTGATGGCTCTTGGCTCGCGACAAAATGTCGCAGCAAACGCCACTGCCCGGCGGCTGCACCGGCCCATCAAGGGCGGCGCCACACTAGAACAACGAGGAATGCTGGCAGTGCGACGGATCGGTATTGAGCCGGCGCAGTTCGCCCTGCAGATGCAGGCTCCAGATCGGGATATCGTCAGAACACTGATAGCCGTTCAACGCCAGACTGTCGGCAATCGCCTGCAGCACGGACTCGGCAGCACGCGCGCCCTGGAAAGGCCCTTGAGCCTTGATGGCCGAAGGTTGTTCACCGGACATGCCCGCCGCGAACAGCAAGGTCCACAGGCCGTTATCGCCCAGTGGCCGGATCACGCATTCGATCCGGGTCACCAGGCCCAGACACTGGCGGGTCAGGCAGAGACGTCGCACCATGGCGAGTTCCTCCTCTTCAAGCTGATTGCCAGCTGCAACGGTGCAGCGGCCTGCCAATCCATTTGGCGACTGTATTGATCCAACAGCATAGAAGAAAAACCCCACGGTAAGCGAGGGATGGATGAACGGATGCCGGAGAATGCGAACTTCGTCCGGCATCACAGCCCATAGGGTCAAGCCTTGAGTTCAGGCTGCAGTTGCGCAGGCTCCTTTTCGAGTTCTTCACTTAGCTCTTCAGCGCTGAGCATCTCGGCGATATCACGCAGCCGCTGAACCACACGGGCGTTGACACTGCCCTCCGGGAACTGGCCATTGTCGTCTGGCGCACCGGCCGGCTCACCGACCAGCAGGCTCAGAGCCTCATCGGCCTGGCTGACGGCGTAGATGTGGAACTGCCCGGCCTTCACAGCCTGCAAGACCCGCTCATCAAGCATCAGGGTCGCGACGTTGGAACGCGGAATGATCGCGCCCTGCTCGCCGGTCAGGCCGCGTGCCTCGCACAGCCGGAAGAAGCCTTCGATCTTCTCGTTGACCCCGCCGACCGCCTGCACTTCGCCAAACTGGTTGATCGAACCGGTAATCGCGAAGCACTGCTTGAGCGGGGTGCGCGACAACGCCGAGATCAGGGTGCAGACCTCGCCCAATGAGGCGCTGTCACCATCGACATAACCGTAAGACTGCTCCAGGGCGATGCTGGCCGAAATCGCCAGCGGGAATTCCTGGGCGTAGCGGCTGCCCAGGTAACCGGTGAGGATCATCACCCCCTTGGAGTGGATCGGCTGGCCAAGGTTGACCTCCCGCTCGATATCCACGATACCGCTGCCACCGGGATACACCGTGGCCGAGATCCGGGCCGGCACCCCGAACGCCGAGTCGCCCACTTCCAGCACGGTCAGGCCGTTGCATTTGCCTACCGCAGCGCCATCGGTGTCGATCAGGATGACCCCGGCCAGCATGTCGTCGAGAATCCGCGCCGAGACCCGCCCGGTGCGGGTGGCCTTGGCCTTGAGGGCCCGTTCGATATGCCCGGCATCGGTGAACTCTTCATTGGCCAGGTGGCGAATGAAGTCGGCTTCGCTGACCAACTGGAACAGGTCGCCGATCTTCGCCGACAAGCGCCCCTGATGCTCGGCCAGCCGTGCGCTGTAGGTGGCCAGACGGGCAACCGCATCAGCGGTCAACGGCGCCATGCCCTCCTCTGTGGTGCGGGTCTTGAGCAACTGGGCGAACTGCTCCAGGGTCTCGTCAACCATCGGGATCTCTTCGTCGAAGTCCACCAGCACCCGGAACATCTCCTGAAAGTCCGGATCCAGGTCCTGCAAGGTGTAGTACAGCGAGCGCGAACCGATGATGACGATCTTGACGCTCCAGGGAATGACCTGAGGGGTAAGGGTAACGGTCGCCACACGGCCCAATTCGCCCAGTGGCGACTCCATCTTCAGCTTGCGCGTCTGCAGGGAACGTTTAAGCGCATCCCAGACGAACGGCTCGCCCAGCAGCTTTTCCGCCTCCAGAATCAGGAAACCGCCGTTGGCGCGGTGCAAGGCGCCGGGGCGCAACTGCCGGTAGCTGGTGTAAAGCGCCCCCTGATCAGTGCTGTACTCGATGCGGCCGAACAGGTTGTCGTAGGTCGGGTGCGACTCGAACACCACCGGTGCACCACCATCATGGGTATGACCCACCACCAGACTGGGGCTGTACTGCTCTTCAAGCATCTTGCGCGCCTGGGCGTCGGTCTTGGCATCGTCAACCAGTTCCTCGACCAGGGTTTTGATCAGGTTGACCTGCAGCGCTTGCAGATAGGCGCACACCGCCGCTGTCTCGGCATACTTCTGCGACAACGGCGCCAGCAATGGCTGCAGGGCCAGAATGATGGTTTCGTCGTTGAGCTGGCGCAGCTGATTGTTGGACTCGCGCTTCCATTGCGGCAGGCTCGACAACTCTTCGTTCAGGCGCTCTTCCAGGTCGGCGATGTCCTCATGGAAACGCTCGCGCTCAGCCTCCGGCAGTTGGGAGAACTCGGCTTCATCCAGTGCCTTGCCGTCGGTCATGGGCGTGAAGGCGATGTTGGAGCTGTCGCGGTACAAGGCAATGCTCTTTTCCAGCGCCAGACGCTCGATCACATCCAGAGCGCGGTCATAGCGCTGGTTGAAGGCGCGGTCGATGGCGCTTTTTTTCTGCTGGTAGGTCGGGTGCTCGAACACCGCCGGAAAGGTTGCCAGCAGGTTATCGATCAACCCGGCGATGTCGGCGATGAACGCCTGCGCACTGCCGGCCGCCAGTTCCACGGCACGCGGCTCGCGGGGTTCGTCGAAGTTATTGACATAGACCCAGTCGGAGGGGGTCTGCAAACGCTTGGCTTCGGCCTTGAGGTAGCGTTTGACGAACGAAAACCGGCCGGTGCCAGGCTCGCCCATGACATACACGTTGTAACCGGGTCGCGGCATCGCCACGCCAAACTGCAGGGCCTCTACGGCACGTTCCTGGCCGAGTACGCCGCGAAAGGGTTCCAGATCATTGGTGGTCTTGAAAGCGAACTGTTCAGCAGAGAATGGACGGGTCAGCGCTTGTGGCGCCAGACGCAGGCTGGCAGCAACGGAATCGGGCATCAGTGTTCCTTACATCAGGCGGGGCAGATGCGGGCATTCTGGCGCTCGCCGGACACCACTTGCAAGACAGTTGCACGCTACCCGCTGCCCATTGCCACCCTCAATAGGCTGACGGATGTCAAAACCTCCCAATAAACCGTAATAAATCACGGAACCCCGCTACGCCGCCTAGACTCCAACCTGCGCATACTGGCCAGTATGGCCTTTTTGCACTAATGCAATGACGCATGCACCCGACCACTCAGGTTGACCAGAAAGAGAATAAAGCTATGAAACGGATTCTTCTTGGAACGCTCTTCGCCGCTGCATCTTTCAACGCCATGGCCCAAGCGCCAGGCGGCCCGGACTGCGGCTGGGGCAACATGCTGTTTGAAGGCCAGCGCGGCACTCCTGCTCACTTCCTGGCGTCCACCACCAACGGCACCTCCGGTAACGCCACCTTCGGCATGACCAGCGGTACCAACGGCTGTTCCACCAATGGCGCGCTGACCTACGGCGGCAAGTCCTGGATTGCCATGAACGGCATGATGGACGAGCTGAGCAAGGACATGGCCATGGGTCAGGGTGAAGCACTGACCACCTACGCGGTGGTTCTGGGTGTTGCGCCACAAGACCGTGCGCGTTTCGCGGCTGTCACTCACGACAACTTCTCGAAGATCTTCAACAAAGCTGACGTCACCGCCGAGGACGTTCACGCCAACACCCTCGATGTGCTGAAAAACGACGCGACCCTGGCCAAGTACGCGACTCAGGCCTGATGCTCGTACCGCTCCCCGGCTCACGGGGAGCGGTTTCCCACTTTTCGAACAGTTGCCCGCCCATGCTCAAACGTCTCGCCTGCCTGACGCTGTTTGTCTGCGCCCCGCTGTGCGCAGCCCCGCAAGTGGCCCCACAAGTCAATAACGAACGTTTGCAGCAACTGGCCAGCGACCCGTTCTGGCTGTCTCTGGGCCACTATGAAAAAACCCGTCTGAGTGGCTGGCGCAGCCACGTCGACGACCCGAAATTCTTTCTTGCCGCCAATGGTGCGCATGACCCATATGCCGAACTGAGTGCAACCCTGGCGGCGATCCGGGCTCCCGAGCTCGATCAGCAGCCCCATGCGCAATGCACTTACCCGGCCCGCACCCGCTGGCTGCGCAATCAGTTGCAGTTGCGCGACCTGCCAGTGGTGGACTGCAAGGAATTCAACGAGTGGTTCAAGGATGTCTCGCCCGACAGCACCACGCTGGTGTTCCCGGCGGCCTACCTGAACAGCCCGTCATCGATGTTCGGCCATACCCTGCTGCGTATCGACCCGGCCAGTGCACGATCCAACAACACCACCCTGCTCAGCTATGCAATCAACTTCGGTGCATACATCGAGGGCTCGGACAACAGCATCCTGTACGCCTGGAAAGGCCTGGCAGGCGGCTATCCGGGCCTGTTCGCGCTGGTGCCCTATCAGGAAAAGCTCGCCGAATACCGCAGCCTGGAAAACCGCGACCTGTGGGAATACCGGCTGAACCTGAGCAAGGAAGAAACCGAGCGTATGGTCGAGCATGTCTGGGAGTTGAAGCAAATTCGCTTCAGCTACTACTTTTTTGACGAAAACTGCTCCTATCGCTTGCTGGAATTGCTGCAAATCGCCCGGCCCGGCCTGCAACTGACCGATCAGTTCGAACTGACGGCGATCCCCACCGACACCGTCAAGGCGGTCAAGGCCGCCGGGCTGGTGGACAAGATCGACTACCGCCCGTCGCGTGAGCGCGAATTGCTCAGCCGCGCCGAGCCACTGGACCACACTGAGCAGCAGTGGGTGCTGGCCGTCAGCGCCGACCCGGCGCAACTGCAAAGTGCCGATTACCTGGCCCTGCCAGCCGAGCGGCGAGCCTTGATTCAGGACGCTGCTTACCGTCTGGAGCGCTACCGTGCCAACGGTCAGGAACGTGACCGTAACAGCGCCCAACGCAGCTTCGAGCTGCTGCGCGCGATCAACCAGAATCCGCCACCGATGCTGCAGATCGACCAGCCGGGCCTGCCCGAAGAAGGTCATCAGTCACGCACCTGGCAATTGGGCGTGGGCAGTCATGCTGACAAGGCGTTTGCCGAGTACGGGCTGCGCATGGCCTATCACGACCTCAACGATAACGCCTACGGCTTCCCGCTGGGTGCGCAAATCGAAATCCTGCAGCTCAAACTGCGCCAGTACGAGGGCAACGACTGGAAACTGCAGCGCCTGGACCTGGCGACCATTCGCTCGCTGACGCCGCGCAATGAATTGCTCAAACCCTGGTCATGGCAGGTCTCCGGCGGTCTGGAGCGCGTGCCGGGCAAGCATGGCGAACAGACGCTGGTCAGCCACGTCAACGGCGGCGGCGGCGCGACCTGGCAACTGAGCGACAACCTGCTGGGCTTCGCCTTGGGTACCGCACGGCTGGAGCATAACAATGACTTCAGCGCCTTTGTCGCGCCCGCCGCCGGCTTCAATACCGGAGTGCTGTGGCGAAACCCGCTGGGCAACCTGAGTGTGGAGGCCAAGGGCGACTATTTCACCAATGGCGAAGTGCGGCGCAGCATCAGCCTGAACCAACAGTGGGAGGTGTCGCGCAATCTGGGCCTGCGCCTGACCGCCCAGCGCGACTTCACCCATCTGGGCGATGCGCAGAACGAGGTGATGCTGCAATTACGCTGGTATCACTACTGAACACTTTTTCGACGAACTGTTGACCGGCTGCGTACCTGGCATTGACTAGACTTTCCTCAGTAACCGAGGAATTCGATCATGAACATGCGTATGGCGTTGTTGGGCCTGATCGTAGTGCTTGCAGGATGCCAGTCGACCCACGAGCAATTGTTGGCCGAGGGTTATCCACCGGCATTCGCCGATGGTTTTCAGGATGGTTGCGGCAGTGGACGACAGGCGGCAGGCTCGATTGGCGGGCAATACCGCAAAAACGTGCCTCGCTACCTCAAAGAAAAGCTGTATGCCCAAGGCTGGGACGATGGTTTGCGTCAGTGCCAGGCGATGCAGGAAAGCCGCGACCGGGAAAGTAACGGCTGGAGCAGTGACCGGGACCGTGCCTGGGAACAGCAGAAGACCCGCGACAAGGCCAGGGCTTATCGTCCCGACTGAGACGAGAAGCACCGCCTGGGGGTCGCAAACGGACATCCACAACACTCACTCGCAGCGCATGCTGAGTCTTGTCCGGGATTCCCGAGCGCTGCGCCCGTAGTCATGCAAACCTGTTTCGCCCGGTCATGCCGAAGGGGCTGTTGACGTTTCAGCGCGCCCCGCAGGGCCGTGGCTTTTTTAGCGCACGCATTGCGACAGAGTGAAGCCTATGCAGGCCGACAAAACAGACCGCGGCGCGGTTGTGATGAAACGTCAACAGCCCCTAACCTTGCATCTACGGGAGGAAAATCATGAGTCGTGCGTTCGTCAACGAAGACAGCAATGCCGAACAGACCAGCCAGCCGGTAGAGCGGCTGGTCAGCGAGAGCCCCAATTACGTCACCGCCCATGGGCTGGTGCAGTTGCAAAACCAGGTTCGTGCGCTGCAGGGGCAGCACCGCGAGCAGACCGAACTGGGCGAGAAGGCTGACAAACAGCGGCTGGTGAATATCGAGCGCGACCTGCGCTACTACACCCAGCGCCAGCAGAGCGCCCTGGTGGTAACCCCGGCGTTATCCACAGAAAAGGTGCAGATCGGCAGTTGGGTGACCTATGCCGATGAACACGACCATCGCCAGCGCGTGCAACTGGTCGGCGAGGACCAGGCCGATGCCGCTCATGGCCTGATCAACTGGGGCTCACCACTGGGCCGTGCCCTGCTCGGTGCGCAACCCGGTGATGAAGTGCTGTGCAAGCGCCCGGCCGGGGATCAACTGATCGAAATACTGGAGATCGAGGCTGACGCAGGCCCGTGACAGCAATACCGGTCAGTCATGGACAACGCGGTCACTGTGGGAGGAGCCAGAGCCACTTAACTGATCGGCATTAGCCCCATACTGTCCACTTAGGTACTGCATGCCCCCGGTGGGAGCGACCTTGGTCGCGAAGAGGCCAGTAAAAACACTACATCTGCTGTGAATGTACCGCCGTCTTCGTCGGCAAGCCGACTCCCACCGGATAAGTTCTGCATGCGTCTGTAGTCGCGAAGAGGCCAGCAAACTCGCTGCATCTGCTGTGAATGTACCGGCCTCTTCGTCGGATTACCGCCCAGACCAAGCTCGCTCCTACCGGAGTACCTAAAGCACTTAACCGAACAGTATTGGCATCAGTCCATGAAAGGCTGAATCAGACCACGCCTTGCGCCAGCATGGCATCGGCGACCTTGACGAAGCCTGCGATGTTGGCACCTTTGACGTAGTTCACGCTGCCGTCAGCTTGCTGGCCGTAATGCACACAGGCATTGTGGATCGACTGCATGATGCCATGCAGCTTGCTGTCCACTTCACCGGCGCTCCACAACAGGCGCATGGCGTTCTGCGACATTTCCAGACCACTGACCGCGACACCGCCGGCGTTGGAGGCTTTGCCCGGCGCGAACAGCGTCCTGGCTTCGATGAACAGGTCAACGGCATCGAGGGTGGTTGGCATGTTCGCGCCTTCAGCCACGCAAATGCAGCCATTGCGCAGCAGGGTCCGGGCGTCTTCGCCGGTCAGTTCGTTCTGGGTGGCGCACGGCAGGGCGATATCGCAGGCCAGGCTCCATGGCGTCTGGCCTTTGCGGAACTCCAGGCCAAAGCGTTCGGCCAGTTCACTGATGCGCCCACGCTTGACGTTTTTCAGCTCCATCAGCGCATCCCACTGCTGATCGTTCAGACCCGCCTCGATGTACAGGGTGCCTTCGGAGTCGGACAACGAGATAACCTTGCCGCCCAGGTCCATGACCTTGCGTGCAGCGTACTGGGCCACGTTGCCAGAACCGGAAATCGCCACCCGGCGACCGTCGATGGCCTTGCCGTCACGCTTGAGCATTTCTTCGGCGAAATACACGCAACCGTAGCCGGTGGCCTCTGGGCGAATCAGGCTGCCGCCGTAGGTCATGCCCTTACCGGTCAGCACCGACGTGAACTGGTTGGCCAGACGCTTGTACTGACCGAACATGAAGCCGATCTCGCGCGCGCCCACGCCAATGTCGCCGGCCGGCACGTCGAGGTCAGCACCGATGTGGCGGTACAGCTCACTCATGAATGCCTGGCAGAAGCGCATGACTTCGGCGTCGCTCTTGCCCTTTGGATCGAAGTCCGAGCCGCCTTTGCCGCCGCCCATGGGGAGCGAGGTCAGGGAGTTCTTCAATACCTGTTCGAAGGCCAGGAACTTGAGTACCGACAGATCCACCGAGGGGTGGAAACGCAGGCCGCCTTTATAAGGGCCGATGGCGCTGCTCATCTGGATGCGATAACCGCGGTTGACCTGAACCTTGCCCTGATCGTCGACCCACGACACGCGAAACAGCACCGCACGCTCCGGCTCGACCATACGTTCGATGATGCCGGCCTCAAGGTAATGCGGATTGGCTTCCAGAAACGGCCAGAGGGTTCGCAGCACCTCTTCCACTGCCTGATGAAACTCGGGCTGGGCAGGATCGCGTTGCTTCAGACGAGCAAGGAAAACATCGACGGATTCGGTCATTGGAACGTCTCGACAGAGTGGCTATTTGTAGGAATTTTCCCGGACTCTACCAACTCAAAACGCACTTAAAAAGTGCGAAATGTCGTTTTTATGAATTTTTCTGGTGCAAATATATAAATAACCGCTGTGAAGACGGAAATCCGAGCACAAAAATGGGGCCATAAAGGCCCCATTCCTGTGCAGCTACAGCCGGCTTATTGGGCCAGCTTCTTGTGCCGGACCCGATGCGGCTGGGTGGCAGCATCGCCCAGGCGCTTCTTGCGATCGGCTTCGTACTCGGTGTAGTTGCCTTCGAAGAACACAATGTTCGAATCGTCTTCGTAAGCCAGGATGTGAGTTGCCACGCGGTCCAGGAACCACCGATCGTGGGAAATCACAATCGCTGCGCCCGGGAAGTCCAGCAGGGCCTCTTCCAGGGAGCGCAGGGTTTCGACGTCGAGGTCGTTGGACGGTTCGTCGAGCAGCAGGACGTTACCGCCCTCCTTCAGGGTCAGGGCCAGGTGCAAACGGCCACGCTCACCACCGGACAGATCCTTGACGAACTTCTGCTGATCGCCACCCTTGAAGTTAAAGCGCCCCACATAGGTACGCGACGGAATCTCGTAGTTGCCGATGCGGATCTGGTCGGAACCGTCGGAGATCTGCTGGAACACGGTCTTGCCGCCATCGAGGTCGTCACGCGCCTGGTCGACACACGCCAGTTGCACGGTTTCGCCGATCGCGATGCTGCCCGAGTCTGGCTGCTCCTTGCCCATGATCATGCGGAACAGGGTCGATTTACCTGCGCCGTTACCACCGATAACGCCGACGATCGCGCCTTTTGGCATGGTGAACGACAGGTTATCGATCAGCACCCGATCACCGTAGCTCTTGGTGACATTCTTGAACTCGATCACGTTGTCGCCCAGCCGCGGACCGGCCGGAATGTAGATCTCGTTGGTCTCGCTGCGCTTCTGGAATTCCTGCGATTGCATTTCTTCGAAGCGTGCCAGACGGGCCTTGGATTTGGACTGGCGGGCTTTGGCGCCTTTGCGCACCCACTCCAGCTCTTCCTTCATGGCTTTTTCGTGTGCGCTCTGTTGCTTGGACTCCTGCTCCAGACGCGCCGACTTGGTTTCCAGCCAGCCCGAGTAGTTGCCTTCGTACGGGATGCCTGCGCCGCGGTCGAGTTCAAGGATCCAGCCAGCGACGTTATCCAGGAAGTAACGGTCGTGGGTAATGGCTACCACAGTGCCCGGGAAGTCGTGCAGGAAGCGCTCCAGCCAGGCCACCGAGTCGGCGTCCAGGTGGTTGGTCGGCTCGTCAAGCAGCAGCATGTCCGGGGCGGACAGCAGCAGGCGGCACAGGGCGACGCGGCGTTTTTCACCACCGGACAACACCGCCACCTTGGCGTCCCAGGCCGGCAGGCGCAGCGCATCGGCGGCGACTTCCAGCTGACGCTCCAGGTTGTGACCATCGGCAGCCTGCAAAATGGCTTCGAGCTTGGCCTGTTCGGCGGCCAGCTTGTCAAAGTCAGCGTCCGGCTCGGCATAGGCGGCATAGACTTCGTCGAGGCGCACCTGGGCGTCCTTGATCACGCTGACCGCTTCTTCAACCACTTCACGGACGGTCTTTTCCGGGTCCAGTTGCGGCTCCTGCGGCAGATAGCCGACATTCAGCTCAGGCATCGGACGGGCTTCACCGTCGAACTCGGTGTCGACGCCAGCCATGATTTTCAGCAGGGTGGATTTACCCGAGCCGTTGAGGCCCAGCACGCCGATCTTGGCGCCCGGGAAGAACGACAGGGAGATGTTTTTGAGAATTTCCCGCTTCGGCGGCACTACTTTGCTCAGCCGATGCATGGTGTAGACGTATTGAGCCAAAACCTGGACCTCGCTCGAAAACGTGATTGAAAGCCTTGCCTGGCAAGCAAAGCCATAAAGAAGCAATTATTCAGATTCAGAGCAGCAAAATTGCGCGGGCCGCGCGACGCGGTCGGAACACCGGGCAGGCTGCATTGCGTACGACAAACAAGCGCCACTCAACTGCGCTCAGGGTCGGCAAGCTTAACCCAAGTCGGCGGACGCTGGCAGGGGGGCTGCCCGGCGACAGCCCGAAATCCGCCGTTACGCCGCAGGCAGATACCGCCCTGGCGATATGACTAAAAAAGGTGCAGAAAACCCCTTGAACAATGCCAGATCCGGCTTAATTCTTTGCCGGTCCTTGCCGAGTAACAGTTACGCGCCTTGAATTGATCAAATGCGAAGTGAAATACGGCAAATACAACCAACCGAACGGGCCGACAAACAGGCGTGACCACCAATAAACGCTGGCACTTAGCCACAACTAAAGGCATGCTAGCCGCCATTTGGGCGCCCGGCTTATAGTGCAGGCTGCATTCGCTGCTTCAGTCCAGTAGTCAGGAACATCGACTTGCCCACACCAACGGCTTCTACATCATCGCGTAGCGTCAAGAATTCCAGTCAACTGCCTGTGCGTGGTTCACTGAAAGGCGCGTTGGCCGCTCTGGTGTTGGTGATGCTCGCCCTGTTGCTGTGGCAATCCTTCGAGCAGTTTCAACAGACTCAAGAGCGTCAGCGCCAGCGCAGCCTGGACTACAGCATGCAGCTGGCAGACCGCCTGAGCCTGAACCTGACACTCAGCGCCCAGGTCAGCGTGAGCCTGCTGGATGAGGCGGTCAGCGTCGGTCAGTCGCTGGAGCAGCCCTCGACCCTGGACAACCTGCGCCAGGCGCTGCCGGCCCTGCAAAGCGTGGCCTGGCTCAGCCCAGCCGGCGATATCATCAAAGACAGTGCAATGGGCGCCGGTGACGCAGCCTTTCTCAAAGAGCAACTGCGCAAAGCCCAAGGCAAGCCGTACTACTACACCAACGCCAGCGACGGCCGGCTGGTTTACCTGTTGGTCCGTCAGGCGGGCGGCATTACCGGTGACTACTGGGCATTGCGTCTGGGCCGGGAGGCACTCAAGCCGCTGACCCAGCAACCGTCCCACGACTTCATGCACCTGTGGCGCCTGGAAAATCGTGACCAGTCGCAGATTATCGCCCGTGACGGGCATCGCAGTAATGGCAACCTGCAAACGGTGCTGCTGCAACCGATCAGCAACAGCGACTGGCAACTGCATGGTTTGTTCGATGCCCGGCAAGAGCGCGAGGCGCTAGTGTTGCCACTGATTTTCAAGTGCGTGCTGGCCATGATGTTTGCCATCCTGCCCTTGATTACCCTGTTTGGCTTGCGTCGCCGCCAGACCCAACTGGTTGAAAGCCGCCGCCGTTATCAGGGTATTTTCGAGGGGGCAGGCGTTGCCATCTGCGTGCTCGACATGTCCGCGCTGTTTACCTTGCTCGACAGCTTGCAAGTGCGCAATGCCGAGGATCTGGACAGGCTGATCAAACACCAGCCCAGCCAGTTCAAACGGCTGCTCCAGCAATTGCACATCACAGAAGTCAATCAGTTCGCGCTGGACCTGCTGGGTATCGAGAACAGTCAGCAGGCCTGGGACTCGCTGATCGACGCAAACCCGAGAAACCCCGCAGGCCCAGGAACACGGATCATCCGCGCGGTCCTTGCCAATGAGCCGAGTCTGGAGCTGGAAATTCGCCTGACCCGTGACGCTGGTGAAGACCAGCATCTCTGGCTGGTCATGCGCCTGCCCGAAGAGCAGAGCGACTACGACTCGGTGATTCTCAGCATTGGCGACATCACTAGCCGCAAGCAGATGGAACTGTCGTTGCTGGACCGCGAAAGCTTCTGGTCCGACGTGGTTCGGACCGTGCCCGATCACCTGTACGTGCAAGACGTGCCCAGCCAGCGGATGATCTACAGCAACCACCATCTGGGGCAGACGCTGGGTTACAGCAAGACTGAACTGCAAAGCATGGGTGAGTTTTTCTGGGAGTTGCTGCTGCACCCCGACGATGCCAGCAACTACCGGGACATGCGCCTGCGCCAACGCCATCATGGGCACAACGAACTGCTGCAATGCGTACTGCGCTTTCGCGACTGCCAACAGAGCTGGCGCCATTTCGATATCCGCGAACAGGCGATGGCCTGGGACAAGGATGACCAGGTCACGCGGATCATCGGTATTGCCAAAGACATCACCCACCAGGTGACCGCCAGCCAGTCGCTGCGCGACAGCGAACAGCGCTACCGGATGCTTGCCGAAAGCATCAGCGACGTTATCTTCTCCACTGATCGGGGTCTGGAACTCAACTACGTCAGCCCGTCAGTCGAAACGGTACTGGGCTACAGCGCCGACTGGATTGTCCGCAATGGCTGGAGCGCGGCGCTGGCTAACCCGCAGCAACTGACCGGCATCTACAGCCTGATCGTTCGTATCCGCAAAATGTTGAACAAGCCGCACGACCTGGAGCGGCTGCGCAACGAAGTGCCGACCCGTCAGTTCGTCTTCGATTGCCTGCGCGCCGATGGCCGCAAGATTCCTATTGAGCTGCGCCTGGTACTGGTCTGGGACGAGCATGGCAGTTTCGAGGGCATCCTGGGCGTCGCCCGCGACGTCAGCCAGCAACGCCGGGCTGAAAAAGACCTGCGCATGGCGGCTACGGTTTTCGAGCACTCGACTTCCGCGATCCTGATCACCGACCCGGCCGGTTACATCGTGCAGGCCAATGATGCTTTCACCCGGGTCAGTGGCTACGAGGTCCACCAGATCCTGGACCAGTTGCCGACCCTGCTGACCGTAGAGCACGAAGAGGCGCACCTGCACCAGGTGCTCCGGCACCTTAACCAGCGCGGCAACTGGGAAGGCGAGGTTCAGCTCAAGCGCCGCAACGGCGAGCAATACCCGGCCTGGGTCGGGATCACCGCAGTCCTTGATGATGAAGGCGACCTGGCCAGCTATGTGTGCTTCTTCAGCGACATCAGCGAGCGCAAGGCCAGCGAGCAGCGCATTCATCGCCTGGCCTACTACGACGCCCTGACCCACCTGCCCAACCGCACCCTGTTCCAGGACCGCCTCCATTCGGCATTGCAGCAGGCCGAGCGCCAGAGCGCCTGGGTGGTGCTGATGTTCCTCGACCTCGACCGTTTCAAACCGATCAACGACTCGCTCGGCCATGCCGCCGGCGACCGCATGCTCAAGGAAATGGCCAGTCGGCTGCTGGCCTGCGTGACTGATGACGATACCGTGGCACGCATGGGCGGCGACGAATTCACCCTGCTGCTGCACTCCGGCGCTACCCGTGAGGTTGCCCTGAACCGCGCCATTCATGTGGCCGAACAGATTCTCAACAGCCTGGTCACGCCGTTTGTTCTGGAGGGCCGCGAGTTCTTCGTCACTGCCAGTATCGGCATTGCCCTGAGTCCCCAGGATGGCCATGAACTGAGCCAGTTGATGAAGAACGCCGACACGGCGATGTATCACGCCAAAGAGCGCGGCAAGAACAACTTCCAGTTTTACCAGGCCGACATGAACGCAACCGCGCTGGAACGCCTGGAGCTGGAAAGCGATCTGCGCCACGCGCTGGAACAGGAAGAGTTCGTGCTTTACTACCAACCGCAGTTCAGCGGCGACGGCAAGCGCCTGACCGGCGCCGAGGCACTGCTGCGCTGGCGCCATCCACGACGCGGGCTGGTGCCACCGAACGACTTCATTCCAGTGCTCGAAGAGCTTGGCCTGGTCATGGAAGTTGGCGACTGGGTACTGGCCGAGGCCTGCCGCCAGCTCAAGACCTGGCACCAGGAACGGGTTCGGGTGCCGAAGGTGTCGGTCAATATTTCTGCCCGTCAGTTTGGCGACGGGCAACTGGGCGAACGCATCGCTGCCACCCTCAGGGACACCGGGCTGCCCCCGGCCTGCCTGGAGCTGGAACTGACCGAAAGTATCCTGATGCGTGAAGTCGGCGAAGCCATGCAGACCCTGGCCGGCCTCAAGAATCTCGGTTTGAGCATCGCGGTTGACGACTTTGGCACCGGCTACTCATCGCTCAACTACCTCAAGCAGTTCCCGATCGATGTGCTCAAGATCGATCGCTCCTTCGTCGATGGTTTGCCCTCGGGCGAGCAGGATGCACAGATTGCCCGGGCGATCATCGCCATGGCGCACAGCCTGAACCTGTCGGTGATCGCCGAAGGCGTGGAAACCCACGAGCAACTGGACTTCTTGCGCGAGCATGGCTGCGACGAGGTACAAGGCTACCTGTTCGGCCGCCCGATGCCGGCCGGGCAGTTCGAGGCCCAGTTCAGCAATGACGCACTGTTCATGCTGGATTGAAGCGGCGGCAGGCGGCTTCAGCCGCGATGGGGTCAGGCCAGGCACAGCAGAGGTGTCGCCTGGTCAATGTTCGCGGATGAATCCGCTCCTACGAGCTTGCAGCTGCTTCACCCGACGGATGAGGCCCTTTCATATGCCAGAGATTCTCTGATGGGGTAGAATGCCCCCCTTTTCCGCTCCAAGCCCTCGAGGACAGCCATGTTCAGCCGTGATTTGACTATCGCCAAGTTCGACCCCGATCTTTTTGCCGCCATGGAACAAGAAGCCGTGCGCCAGGAAGAGCACATCGAGCTGATCGCTTCGGAAAACTACACAAGCCCCGCAGTGATGGAAGCTCAGGGCTCGGCGCTGACCAACAAGTATGCCGAAGGTTACCCGGGCAAGCGTTACTACGGTGGTTGCGAGTACGTCGACATCGTTGAACAACTGGCCATCGACCGCGCCAAAGAGCTGTTCGGTGCCGACTACGCCAACGTCCAGCCGCACGCTGGCTCCCAGGCCAACGCCGCTGTCTATCTGGCGCTGCTGCAGGCCGGCGACACCATCCTGGGCATGAGCCTGGCTCACGGTGGTCACCTGACCCACGGCGCCAGCGTCAGCTCGTCGGGCAAACTGTACAACGCCATTCAATACGGCATCGATGCCAACGGCCTGATCGACTACAACGAAGTCGAGCGCCTGGCTGTCGAGCACAAACCCAAGATGATCGTCGCCGGTTTCTCTGCCTATTCGCAGGTTCTGGACTTCGCTCGTTTCCGCGAAATCGCTGACAAGGTCGGCGCACTGCTGTTCGTCGATATGGCTCACGTCGCCGGTCTGGTCGCCGCTGGCGTCTACCCGAACCCGGTTCCGTTCGCTGACGTGGTCACCACCACGACTCACAAGACCCTGCGTGGTCCACGTGGCGGCCTGATCCTGGCCCGTGCCAACGCCGAGATGGAGAAGAAGCTCAACAGCGCAGTATTCCCGGGCGCCCAGGGCGGCCCACTGGAGCACGTGATCGCAGCCAAGGCGGTGTGCTTCAAGGAAGCCCTGCAACCTGAGTTCAAGGCGTACCAGCAGCAAGTGGTGAAGAACGCCCAGGCCATGGCCAGCGTGTTCATCGAGCGTGGCTTCGACGTCGTTTCCGGCGGCACCCAGAACCACCTGTTCCTGCTGTCTCTGATCAAGCAGGACATTTCCGGTAAAGATGCAGACGCCGCTCTGGGCCGTGCCTACATCACCGTCAACAAGAACTCGGTACCTAACGACCCGCGTTCGCCATTCGTCACTTCGGGCCTGCGTTTCGGCACCCCGGCAGTGACCACTCGTGGCTTCAAGGAAACCGAGTGCAAGGAACTGGCTGGCTGGATCTGCGACATCCTGGCTGACCTGAACAACGAAGCCGTGATTGATGCGGTACGCGAGAAGGTCAAGGCGATCTGTGCACGTCTGCCGGTTTACGGCGCGTAATCGCGTAGCCTGCTGCATGAAAAAGCCCGGCCTTGGCACCGGGCTTTTTTGTGGCCGCGAGTTACTTTGGACGCCGCATACTCGGTGGTGGCTTGCCGACGAAGACGCCAGCACATTCGCAGCAGATGCTGTGACTTTACCGGCCTCTTCGCGAGCAAACTCGCTCCCACAGAGGACATCAAGCACTTAATTGAATAGTATTGGCTTTAGCCGCGAATGGGTCTTTAGGCCGCTGGAAAATCCTTCATCGCGCTGCCTGAACTGCAGGTTTCGCCCTGCTGGGCGAGTGACTTTGGGGCGCCAAAGTCACCAAAGCGCTTGCTCCGGTCTTGGCCCCCTACGGGGGTCCCCTCACTCCGGTGCCGATTTGGCGGTCGGCGCGATGGGCGTCCTGCCCAGCGCACCTAAAACCGGCTTGCGTGCCGGTTTTCCCACCAAATCGACACCTCCAATCGGCCAGCGCCAATCGTCGCGTTCGGCGGTGTCTGTACCCTCTCGGCTCGAAGATCAAAATCAACGGCTCACACCTTACCGCTTGTAGCTTGTAGCTTAAGCTCCAACCAGCGCGGCAAACCCTGCGCGGATCTTCTCCTCGGGCAATTCATCGGCAATGAACACGATCACGCTTTCACGCGCTTCGTCTTCGGCCCATTCGGTGTCCCAGTCGAAACCGTACAGTTTAAGCACGCCCTGAAACACCAGGCGGCGTGGTTCGCCGGCGATGTTGAGCACGCCCTTGTAGCGCAGCAATTGCTTGCCGTGATCTTCCAGCAGGGTGTTCATGAACTCGCTGAGCCGATCGATATCCAGCGGCTGGTCAGTGCGCAGTACCAGGCTGGAGATGCGGTCGCCGTTATTGCCGGCCGGTGCCACGGGACGCAAGGTGATGCCACCGCCCAGGTCGGCATTGAGGTTGAAGCCACGCACGTCCAGTAACTCGGCCAGATCGATACGCCCGTGATCGACCGTACGGATCGGCGCACGACGGTTGATCCGCGCCAGACGGGCACTGAGCGCCTCGAATGTTTCGTCATCGACCAGATCACGTTTGCTGACCAGCAGCCGGTCGGCGAAGCCGATCTGGGCCTGGGCGATGGTCTGGGTCAGGTGCACATCGGCATGCGCCGCGTCGACCAGGGTGATGATGCCGTCGAGGATGTAGCGCTCACGCAGTTCCTCGTCGATGAAGAACGTCTGCGCCACCGGCGCCGGGTCGGCCAGACCGGTGCATTCGATCACCAGCCGGTCGAAAGCGATTTCGCCGCTGTCCAGGCGCTCCAGCAGCAGGTACAGCGCTTTGGTCAGGTCGGTGTGGATGGTGCAGCACACGCAGCCATTGGACAGGGTCATGACCTGGACCGGCTCGTCGCCGAGCAACTGGCTGTCGATACCGGCGTCGCTGAATTCGTTTTCGATCACCGCAATCTTCAGGCCGTGCTCGGCCTTGAGCAGGTGGCGCAGCAAGGTGGTCTTGCCCGCGCCCAGAAAGCCGGTCAGCACGGTAACGGGGATGGGTTGCAACTCGCTCATGGGGGCTCCTTGGCAGAGGCTTGCACTAAAAACAAAACGCGCCACAGGCAGGAACCTGTGGCGCGTCGGGTCAAACAGTCATGTCAGAGGTTCAACAACACTTCGGACCACTCTTGCCACCGTAACGGGCTTCCTGGCGTTCCCGGAAGAACTCCTCGTAGCTCATTACCGGTTTGTCCGGGTGCTTGTTCTGCATATGTTCCACATAGTTGTCGTAGTCGGGCATTCCCACCATCAGGCGTGCAGCCTGACCGAGGTATTTGCCCAGACGACCCAGGTCATTGAACATTGGCAGATCCTCGCATGACGCTCATCACACTTGTGCCCCTGGCGGCATTGGCTGGTACGGCGACTCTTTGTCGCTGCGCTCAGGCTTGCTCCAGGCCTGGCTACCCACTTTCAGGGAGTAGAACAGGATACTGCCGACCACGAACAGGAACAGCACACTGAGGCCTGCGTTGGTGTAGGCGTTCATGATCACGTGCTGCATCTGGTCCATGTTCTTGGCCGGAGCCAGCAGCTGGCCGGCTTCGGCTGCGGTGCTGTACTTCTTGGCCAAGGCCAGGAAGCCTACCGCAGGGTTGGAGTCGAACAGCTTGATCATGCTGGCTGTCACGGTGCAGATCAGCAGCCAGGCGGCCGGTACTGCGGTGACCCAGACGTAGCGCTGACGCTTCATCTTGATCAGTACGACGCTGGCGAGCATCAGAGCGATACCGGCGAGCATCTGGTTGGAGATGCCGAACAGCGGCCACAGGGTATTGATGCCACCCAACGGGTCGATCACGCCCTGGTACAGCAGGTAACCCCACAGCGCCACGCAACCACCGGTGCCGATGATGTTGGCCGTCCACGACTCGGTGCGTTTGAGGGCTGGAACGAAGCTGCCCAGCAGGTCCTGGAGCATGAAGCGGCCGGCACGGGTACCGGCGTCCACTGCGGTCAGGATGAACAGCGCCTCGAACAGAATCGCGAAGTGGTACCAGAAGGCCATGGTGTTTTCACCCGGCAGTACCTGGTGAAGGATCTGCGCGATACCCACCGCCAGGGTCGGCGCACCACCGGCACGGGCCAGAATGGTGTGCTCGCCGATGTCGGCCGCGGTGGCGGTCAGTTGTTCAGGGGTAATCAGGAAGCCCCACTCACTGACCTTGGCAGCCACCGACACGACGTCGCTGCCGACAATCGCCGCCGGGCTGTTCATGGCGAAGTAGACGCCTGGCTCGATGACCGATGCAGCGACCATGGCCATGATTGCCACAAACGACTCCATCAGCATGCCGCCGTAGCCGATGTAACGGGCGTTGACTTCGTTATCCAGCAGCTTGGGGGTGGTGCCCGAAGAGATCAGCGCATGGAAGCCCGATACCGCACCACAGGCAATGGTGATGAACAGGAACGGGAACAGGCTGCCTTTCCAGACCGGACCGGTGCCGTCGGTGAACTGGGTCAGGGCCGGCATTTTCAGCTCAGGTGCCAGAATCAGGATACCGATGGCCAGGCCGACGATGGTGCCGATCTTGAGGAAGGTCGACAGGTAGTCACGTGGCGCCAGCAGCAGCCAGACCGGCAGCATGGCCGCGACGAAACCGTAGCCGACCAGCATCCAGGTGATCTGCACGCCGGTGAAGGTAAAGCGCGGGCCCCAGACCGGATCGGCGGCAACCAGGCCGCCGAACCAGATCGATGCCAGCAGCAGCACGACCCCGATGATCGAGATTTCACCGATGCGACCCGGGCGGATGTAACGCATGTACACGCCCATGAATATCGCAATCGGTATCGTCGCGATCACCGTGAACATGCCCCACGGGCTTTCGGCCAGGGCCTTGACCACGATCAGCGCCAGCACCGCAAGGATGATGATCATGATCAGGAAGCAGCCGAACAAGGCGATGGTGCCGGGAATACGGCCCATTTCCTCGCGGACCATGTCGCCCAGCGAGCGGCCGTTACGGCGCGTCGACAGGAACAGGATCATGAAGTCCTGCACGGCACCGGCCAGCACCACACCGGCGATCAGCCAGAGCGTACCGGGCAGATAGCCCATTTGCGCCGCCAGCACAGGGCCGACCAGCGGGCCGGCACCGGCGATGGCCGCGAAGTGGTGGCCGAACAGGATGTGTTTGTTGGTTGGAACGTAATCCAGACCATCGTTATTGACGACAGCCGGCGTCGCGCGACGCGGGTCCAGCTGCATGACGTGGTTGGCGATGAACAGACTGTAGTAACGGAAAGCGACCAGGTAGATGGCAACCGCTGCCACTACGATCCACAAGGCGTTGATTGCTTCGCCGCGGCGTAGCGCGACGACCCCCAGGGCACAGGCCCCAATGATCGCCAGTAGCACCCAAGGCACATGGCGCATCAAGCTGTTGTTATTTTTCATATTGTTATTCCAGCAAAAGTGACTAGAAACCAGCAGTGCGAGTGTAGCGCTGTCGCAGCGAAAGGCCACCCCCAACCAAGGTATAGACACAAATTAATCAAAACGTAAAAAACCGCGGCCTAGAGCGTCCGGATCACGACTGGCGGGCCTGTCGGCCAGCGCCTGCGGTGCAGGTAGAACTGGTCGGCGCTGCACTTCGGGTTTATCTTGATTGCACACGCGGTCTGTTACCCAGACCTGCCCGCTGACCCGCTCAGCCCGAGGAGTGCACGTGATGACCGATTCCCCCGCAGATCGCCGGCGCTTCAAACGTATTGCCTTCGATGCCAGGACCAGCCTGAGCCAGGATGAGCGGACCTGGGCAGTGCAGTTGCTCGACCTGTCACTCAAGGGGTTACTGATCGAGCGCCCCGAAGCCTGGGACGGCGACACCCGCCGTAACTTTCTGGTCGACATCCACCTGAGCGCCGATGCGACGGTGCGCATGGAAGTTCAGCAAACCCACGACGACAGGCAGCACCTGGGCTTTGTCTGCCAACATATCGGGCTGGAGTCGATCAGCCACCTCAGACGCCTGGTAGAGCTGAATCTGGCGGACCATGACGAGCTCGACCGCGAGCTGGCGGCGCTGATTGAAATCTGAACGGTTTATTCGAACAAGGCATCCAGGGCCTGTTCAAGGCGGGTGACGGCGACGACCTGCAAGCCGGCAAATCCCTCTTTGGGCGCATTGCCCTTGGGTACGATGGCACGCTTGAAGCCGTGCTTGGCTGCCTCCTTCAGACGCTCCTGGCCACTGGGCACCGGGCGCACCTCCCCTGACAACCCAACCTCGCCGAACACCAGCAGGTCATGGGGCAACGGCCGGTTGCGCAGGCTGGACATCACCGCCGCCATCAGCGCCAGGTCGGACGCGGTTTCCAGCACCTTGACCCCACCCACCACGTTGAGGAACACATCCTGATCGTGGGTCGGGATGCCGCCATGGCGATGCAGCACCGCCAGCAGCATGGCCAGGCGATTCTGATCCAGCCCCAGAGTAACCCGGCGCGGGTTGGCCATATGGCTGTCATCGACCAGTGCCTGCACCTCGACCAGCATCGGCCGGGTCCCCTCCCAAGTGGCCATCACTACACTGCCAGACACCTCTTCCTGGGCGCGGCTGAGGAAAATCGCCGACGGGTTGGAGACCTCCTTGAGGCCCCGGTCAGTCATGCCGAACACCCCCAGTTCGTTGACCGCGCCGAACCGGTTCTTCACCGCCCGCAGCAGGCGCAGGCGGCCATCGGCTTCACCCTCGAAGTACAACACGGTATCGACCATATGCTCCAACACGCGCGGGCCGGCCAGCGCGCCCTCTTTGGTGACATGGCCGACCAGAAAGATCGCCGTACCGCTTTGCTTGGCATAGCGCACCAGCAGCGCGGTGCTTTCGCGAACCTGAGCCACACCACCGGGCGCCGATTGCAGCTGTTCGGTAAAGATGGTCTGGATCGAGTCGATGACCATGACCTTGGGTTGCTCGACCCTGGCAGTGGCAATGATCGACTCGATGCTGGTCTCGGTCATCACCCGCAGCTTGTCTTGCGGCAGCCCCAGACGCCGGGCGCGCATGGCCACCTGTTGTTGCGATTCCTCACCGGTGACATACAGGGCCGGCATGCTCTCGGCCAGATGACACAAGGTTTGCAGCAGAATGGTGGATTTGCCGATGCCGGGATCGCCGCCGATCAGGATCACCGAGCCATCGACCATCCCGCCGCCCAGCACCCGGTCCAGCTCGGTGGAGCGGGTAGAAAAACGCGGAATTTCTTCAACACTGACTTCGGCCAGGGTCTTGATCTGGGTCTGCGCCCCGGTCCAGCCACTACGCCCGCTGGGCGCCGCGGCTGCGCCGCTCTCCAGCACGGTTTCGACCAGGGTGTTCCACGCACCGCAGTCGGCACATTGCCCGGCCCATTTGGGAAAAGTCGCACCGCATTCAGTGCAACCGTACAAGCGCTTGGCTTTGGCCATGCAGCAAACCCCGCTGGCAAAAGCCGACATCATAACGCAGCCGGCCAGCAATACAGTTGGCCCGCCCGCCGGTGTTTTTGCACAGTTGGATAAAACTTGTCCGCTCGTGCCCGGTCGATTGCAGGTGCGGGGGGCAAACTGTCCCATGCTCTATTACACTGGAGCCGATCTTCTCATCTGTAACAAGGAATGACCCATGAGCATCGTTAACGAATTCAAAGCCTTCGCCGTCAAAGGCAATGTGGTCGATATGGCCGTGGGTATCATCATCGGTGCCGCGTTCGGCAAGATCGTCTCGTCGTTCGTCGGCGACGTGATCATGCCGCCGTTGGGCCTGCTGATTGGTGGTGTGGACTTCAGCGATCTGGGCGTTACCCTGCGTGCGGCGCAAGGCGATGCACCCGCCGTGGTCCTGGCCTACGGTAAATTCATCCAGACCGTGATCGACTTCCTGATTGTCGCCTTTGCGATCTTCATGGGCGTCAAGGCGATCAATCGCCTTAAACGCGAAGAAGCCAAGGCGCCGACAGTCAACAAGCAGGAGGTGCTGCTGAGCGAGATCCGTGATCTGCT
This sequence comes from Pseudomonas sp. StFLB209, assembly GCF_000829415.1. Lineage (NCBI taxonomy): Bacteria > Pseudomonadati > Pseudomonadota > Gammaproteobacteria > Pseudomonadales > Pseudomonadaceae > Pseudomonas > Pseudomonas sp. StFLB209. The sequence goes on from NZ_AP014637.1 coordinate 1,148,272, forward strand.
CAAGGAGCAGAACAAACCTGCCGCCCCGGTGACCGTCGATCCGAACAAGCCGTTTTGACATCCTCCCCGCCCTAAAGGGCGGGGATTCCCACAATTGGACGCTCATGCCCGAGCGCGAGAATGTTCTTTGCGGCGTTGACGTCGCGGTCGTGGGTGGCACCGCCCCCACAACAAGTCCATTCCCTTATTCCAAGCCCTGCGATACCTCTGGGCCTCGAGTCCGGCAATTGCTTGCAGCTCGAACAGGTTTGGGTGGTGTTTCTCTCGCTAACAACCTTGAAAACCGTGCCTGCGTGATCGCATTTGTATTCCAGCATGGTTTTCAATTGGCCCCAGCCGGCGTCCAGCACCGACTTGGCCATCCTGGTTTTCGCGAGTTTCAGTGAATTCACATCGCCCACCACAATAACACCACAACGCGCTACCAGCGCGTTGCTGAACTTATGCAGGCAATCCTTGCGGCGGTTCGCAATTTTGGCGTGGATCGCCCGCACACGAGCCTTCTTGCCGGCCCGCTGGGCCGTGCCCAGGGCTCTTTCCAGATCTCGGTAGAACCTACCGCTTTCAAGGCGATCACCGTCGCTGCAGGTGGCCGTGGTTTTCAGTCCGAGGTCGATACCCACCGCGTCCTGGCCTGGCGATAACTGCCGGTCGACCTCGACCACGACGTTGAAATACCAGCGTCCACGGCTGTCTTCGTTGAAGCTACCGGATCTGAATTTAAAGCCCGCCAGGCCGTAGCTGTCCCAGACCTTGAAGTGCTGTTTGTTAAAGACGACCTGGCCGTTTTTCCAGACAGCAGCGCCGACCTTGAAGGGCAGCCAACCCAGACTGCGCCGAGCAGCGCCAGCGTAGCTGACGCTTTTTGAACTGCTTGCGCCGTGTGACATATTCGTCGGCAACAGCCTGCACCGATTGGCTGTGCAGGCTCAGGTCTTTGCCGGCCCCGTTGGTGTACTTGTGAATGTCGAACGACGACAGAAAACGACCACGCTCACGAATCGAGCGACGGCTCAACTCGTTCACGTAGTTCCACACAAAATTCACAGCGCGAGAAGCTTCACGCAGCTGCGCTGCGTGCTTGTCTCGCACTCGAACCTTGAGGGTTTTGGTCGCTTTCATTTCAGTCATGAAATACAGAATAGGGGCGATTTTTGGGATGTTAACCCCTATGACCGCTTTGCGGTGGCGCTTTCATCCCCCACCTGAAGGAAGGGGCTTTTCGCGCCGGCTTGGTAACCCTGCCGGTCGTGGTTACCAGTAGGTTTCCACGGCCACCTGCCCCGGTCGGCGGCTCAGGCTTAGTTGCAGCCCGCGCTGCTTGAGCAACGCGCGGGTCTCGTCGACCATTTCCGGGTTGCCGCACAGCATCACCCGCGAATGCTCAGGCGTCAGCTCAAGCCCTGCGGCAGTTTCCAGGTCGCCGTTTTCGATCAGCGTAGTAATGCGCTCGTTCAGTGCCCCTGGGTGCTGTTCACGGGTCACTACCGGTAGGTACAAGAACTTGTGGGCATATTCAGCCAGGTACTCGCGCTGGGTCAGTTCGTCGATCAACGGCTGATAAGCCAGCTCTTTGGCTTCACGCACGCTGTAGACCAGAATGATGCGTTCGAATTTTTCCCAGACTTCGAAATCCTGAAGGATCGACAGGAACGGCGCCACGCCGGTCCCGGTGGCCAGCAGCCACAGATCGCGACCGTCGACGAAACGATCCAGGGTCAGGTAACCGTATGACTGTTTTTCGACCAGCAGTTGATCGCCTTCGCGCAGACGGCTCAGCTCACTGGTGAACTCACCGTCCGGCACCACGATGGAAAAGTATTCGAGAAACTCGTCATAGGGCGAGGACACCATCGAGTAGGCACGCCACACTGTACTGCCATCAGCCTTGGTGACACCCAGACGGGCAAACTGCCCGGCGCGAAAGCGAAAGCCTGCGTCGCGGCTGGCGCGCAGGGTGAAAAGATTGGCGGTCAACGGGGTAACGCGCTGCAGCGTTTGCCGGGTGAACTTGTCTTCGCTGACGGTCATGGTGTGCTTGCGACTCCTGAACATGAATGGCGGGTCCCAAGTGTCCCGCAAATGCATGCCGATAAACACCACCTGTTTGTAGGGTCTGTCGCAGCCAGACAACCTTAGACTGTTTGGTTCTTGCCGGCCCATCACGACGAGCAGGCCCGATTTCATCCAACTCGATGCAAGCTGAGCAGGCCGCGGCTTCCGCCAGGACACCCTCCTTTGAATACTTAAATAGCCATTACTCCATCCGTCTGGATGGATTTCAGCCCCATGGTTCCCGGGCGCTTTTTCCCTAAACTCAGAGAACCCCCTCACCCGGGATTCGCCAACACAAGCAGGGAGGCGACTATGGAGCCCGCCGCAACCGTATCACCACAACGTTCACCTGCCGTTGTCCTGACGCAGAGAGAAATCGAAATCCTCAAGTGGTCCGCCCAGGGCAAGACAGCCGCCGATATCGCAATCATCCTGCGTTTGAAGGAGCGAACCATCAATTTTCATATTGCCAGTGCCATTCATAAAATGGGTGTCTGCAACAAGACGGCCGCCGCTGTACAGGCCGCCTTGAGCGGAATGTTCTGACCCGACAACTTTGCACCGCAATGGCAGGTGCCAAGGGTAAAAAGCACGTAGAATCACGCCCCTCAAGCCAGCCTGGGTCAAACCGGTCTAGCGTGACACTTGTCGTTTGCCCAGAGTTTCCTGCCATGCCCGTGCTCACCAGCCCTTTTGCCGAACTTGATCTGATCCGTCAGCCCGAACAACCCAACGAACCGCTGCAGGCGTTCGATGCGGCAGATGAGTACCTGCTCAATCATGTAGCCGAACATGGCCTGACCCTGCAGACCCGGGTCCTGGTGCTCAATGACAGCTTTGGCGCGCTGGCGACGAGCCTGGCGCCGCATGCCACGGTATCGAGCAGCACCGACTCGGTTCTCGGTGCACAGGCGCTGGAAATCAACCTGCTGCGCAATGGCCTGAGCGCAGACGCGGTGACCTTGATTCCGGCCAGCGCGCCACTGCAAGGCCCCTTCGACTGGGTGCTGATCCATATCCCCAAGACCCTGGCCCTGCTTGAAGAGCAACTGATCCGCCTGCAAGGCCAGCTAGCGCCCGGTGCCAGGGTCGTGGCAGCGGCGATGGTCAAGCACCTGCCGCGCTCGGCTGGTGAGTTGCTGGAAGAGTATGTCGGCCCGGTCCAGGCTTCACTGGCGGTAAAAAAAGCCCGGTTGCTGTTTGTCACGCCTGAAGACAAAGAGCCCCAGCCTTCGCCCTACCCGACCCGCTACACGCTTGATGAACCGGCGCTGGAGCTGGTTAATCACGCCAATGTGTTCTGCCGCGACGGCCTGGATATCGGCACCCGGGCGTTTCTGCCCTGGCTGCCGAAGAATCTGGGCAAGGCACGGGTGGCCGACCTGGGGTGCGGCAACGGCGTGCTGGCCATTGTCAGTGCACTGAGCAACCCTGAGGCTCAGTACACGCTGGTGGATGAGTCGTACATGGCTGTGCAGTCGGCAGCAGAAAACTGGCAAGCGGCGTGCGGTGACAGGCCGGTGACGCTGCGCGCTGCCGACGGTCTGGCGACTCAGACGCATGATTCGCTGGACGTGGTGCTGTGCAACCCGCCGTTCCACCAGCAGCAGGTGGTGGGAGATTTCCTGGCCTGGCGGATGTTTTTGCAGGCACGTGCGGCGCTGGTGCCGGGCGGGGCGCTGTATATCGTTGGCAACCGTCACTTGGGTTATCACGCCAAGCTGGCGCGGCTGTTCCGCGATGTCGAGCAGGTGGCGGCGACGCCCAAGTTTGTGATTCTCAAGGCGCGGAAGTAGGAGCGGCGGGGCGGCGATCCGCTTTAGTCGCTCACGGGTCTTTAGAGCGATGGAAAATCCTTCATCGCGTTGACTGGGATGCAGGTTTCGCCCTGCGGGCGAACTTCCCTCCGTCCGGCACCCAAGTCGCGATTCGCGTCGTCTGTGCCATCTCGGTTCGAAGATCAAGATCAACGGCAACGGCTTATATGCAGGCAAAAAAAACCCTCCATCACAGCCTGATCAGGAGGGTAAAAAGCCGTGTCCACGAAACACGGGATGGGATAGAGCAATCAGGCAGCAATCAAGGGGTGGTCAGACCCGCTGCGCTCATGAACATGCGCATCAGGCTGGCGACGATGAACAGCGCCAGTACACTGCCGGCCCAGATCCCGGCCAGCCAGGCCAGACGTTGCCAGAGCGGTTTGTTGATGGCCGGGTCGGGATCATGCTGGGGATGTTTATCGGACATGACGGCGCTCCTTTAGTGATAACCGTCTTCTGCGGTCACTTTGCCGCGGAACACGTAGTAGCTCCAGAAGGTGTAGCCCAGGATGAACGGCAGGATGAATAGCGTGCCGACCAGCATAAAGCCCTGGCTTTGCGGCGGCGCGGCGGCTTCCCAGATGCTGATTGATGGCGGCACGATGTTCGGCCACAGGCTGATGCCCAGCCCGCTGTAGCCAAGGAAGATCAGCAGCAGGGTAAGCAGGAACGGCGTGTAGTGGGCATTACGCGCCACCGCCCGGAACAGGCCAACCAGAGTGACCACCACCAGAATCGGTACGGGCATAAACCAGAACAGGTTCGGCAGGCTGAACCAGCGCTCGGCAATCTGCGGATGGGCCAGCGGGGTCCACAGGCTGACGATGCCGATCATCGCCAGCACGGCCAGCGCCAGCGGCCGGGCCAGATCATGCATGGCCTGCTGCAGCGGGCCTTCGGTCTTCATGATCAGCCAGGTACAGCCCAATAGCGCATAAGCCACGATCAGCGCCAGGCCACAGAAAATCGGGAACGGTGCCAGCCAGTCCAGCGAGCCGCCAGCGAACTGCCGGTCGACGACGGGCAAGCCCTCAATGAACGCACCCAGTGCCACGCCTTGAAAGAAGGTCGCCGCCAGGGAGCCGCAGATGAACGCTTTGTCCCACAGGTGCCGCTTGGCCTCTGAAGCCTTGAAGCGGAACTCGAACGCCACGCCGCGAAAGATCAACCCGATCAGCATCAGGATCAATGGCAGGTACAACGCCGACAGCACCACCGAGTAAGCCAGCGGAAAAGCGCCGAACAGACCGGCCCCGCCCAGCACCAGCCAGGTTTCGTTGCCGTCCCACACCGGGGCGACGGTGTTCATCATCACGTCGCGGTCGCTGCTGTCCTTCATGAACGGGAAGAGAATGCCAATTCCCAGGTCAAAGCCGTCCATCACCACGTACATCATGATGCCGAAGATGATGATGACCGCCCAAAGCAACGCAAGATCGAAGCCCATGACTCAGTTGCTCCTGTTCAGGTTGGCGGATGCAGCATCTGGCTGACCGTTTTCATCGGCAGCCGACAGCGGACGTGCCGGGGTACGAGGCTGACCGGGGCCGCCGCTGGGGGCGTGCTCAACATGCGGCTGCGGCCCTTTGCGCACCAGCCGCAGCATGTAGCCCAGACCGGCACCGAACAGCAGGAAGTAAACGACCACGAACAACACCAGGGTGATGCTCATCTGCACCACGCTGTGGTTCGACACCCCGTCGGCGGTACGCATCAGGCCGTAGACCACCCATGGCTGACGGCCGATTTCGGTGGTGAACCAGCCGGCCAGGATGGCGATCAGGCCCGACGGCCCCATCCACAGGGCCAGGTGCAGAAACGGCCGCGACTGGTACAACGTACCGCGCTTGCGCAGCCACAGACTCCACAGCCCGGTAGCGATCATCAGCATGCCCAGACCGACCATGATCCGGAACGACCAGAACACCACGGTGGAGTTGGGCCGGTCCTCAGGTTTGAACTCCTTGAGCGCCGGCACCTGCTTGTCCAGGCTGTGGGTCAGGATCAGGCTGCCCAGATAGGGAATCTCCACAGCAAAGCGGGTTCGCTCCTGCTGCATGTCCGGCCAGCCGAACAGAATCAGCGGGGTCGGCTCGTCACCGACGTTTTCCCAGTGGCCTTCAATCGCCGCGATCTTGGCCGGCTGATACTTGAGGGTGTTCAGGCCATGAAAGTCGCCGACCACCGCCTGGATCGGCGCCACCAGCAGGGCCATCCACATGGCCATCGACAACATCTTGCGCACCGCCGGGTTATCACGGCCGCGCAGCAGGTGCCAGGCCGCCGAAGCACCGACGAAGAAAGCCGTGGCCACGAATGCAGCAATGGCCATATGCGCCAGCCGGTACGGGAATGACGGGTTGAACACCACGGCAAACCAGTCGGTGGGAATCACCCGGCCATCGACGATTTCGAACCCCTGAGGGGTCTGCATCCAGCTGTTGGAGGACAGGATCCAGAACGTCGAGATCAGGGTGCCGACCGCAACCATTATTGTGGAGAAGAAATGCAGGCCACGGCCGACCCGGTTCCAGCCAAACAACATGACGCCTAGGAACCCGGCCTCCAGGAAGAACGCGGTGAGCACTTCATAGGCCAGCAACGGGCCGGTCACTGCACCGGCAAAATCGGAAAAGCGGCTCCAGTTGGTGCCGAACTGATAGGCCATGACCAACCCGGAAACCACACCCATGCCGAAGTTGACGGCGAAGATCTTCAGCCAGTAGTGGTACAGGTCACGGTAGACGTCGTTGCGCGTCTTCAGCCACAAGCCTTCGAGCACGGCCAGATAGCTGGCCAGACCAATGGTGATGGCAGGAAACAGAATATGGAACGAGATCGTGAACGCGAACTGGATCCGGGCCAGGTCGAGTGACTCCAAACCGAACATAAGACTACCTCTCAGATGCTACGGCTGTTGGCCTGGGCCAGCAGCGAGAACCCCACGGTCAGGGCGGTTGCTGCGTGCCGGACGGCTTTTGGGGAAGGCTCTCGGCACAAAGGGTCTGACGGGCGACGCACAACTTCGGTTCGATCGTTGTGACGTGCGTCAATCGGTGAGAGAAGATTAGCCCCTTTACGGGCTTTGACCGGCGTGGTGCGTTGTCGCGTGACCGGTTGTCCCATCCCCTTGGCGTTCGGCTTGAAGAGGTGTACGACGAACGGTCAGCCGTTTCGACGCTTGACATGGATGTTTGCGACGGCCCGTCCAAACACCCCTTTCCACCATGATGGCCCTATGCTATTGAGTAACTTGCCAAAGCCACTCCATCCCCCTGAAGTGTCACAGGACGTGCATGCCCATCACTCATAGCCTCTCCGAACTCTTCGTGCAGTCCATCGAGCAGGCTGGCAACAGCGTGGTAGTCAGCGATGCCGACAACTGCGTGGTGCTGTTCAACCAGGCGGCGGAGTTGTTGTGGGGCCTCAAACGCCACGAAGTCATTGGCCAGGATGCCAAGTGTCTATTGCCGCAGCCGGTGCACGGCTATTACCAGCAACAGGAAAACGGTGATGGTGAACTGCTGATCCTGCGCATCCCGCACCGCGATGGCGGCCAGCACTGGGGCTCGTTGTCGATCTCACGGGTCGCCAGCCATGCACAGACCTACTTCGTCACCTCGATCAAGGACATCACCCGCCAGCACGAGGAGTGCGAGCGGCTGCGGCTGTTGTCGCTGGTAACCGATCACTCTGACAACGCCATTATCATCACCGACGAGAACTGGCGCATCAGCTACGTCAACGCCGGCTTCGAGCGCATGTCCGGTTATCGCTTCGATCAGGTCTGCGGCCAACACCCCGCCGCGATGCTCGCCCCCTATCTGAACCATGAAGTGATACTTGCCGCTCGCCAGACGTTGAGCAGCGGGCAATCGATCAAGACCGATCAATTGACCTGCATACAAAATGGCGAACGGCTGTGGTGCAGCGTAGTGGTCAACCCGATTCTGGATAATCAGGGCCGGCTTCTCAATGCCGTCGGCATCCTGACCGACATCACCAGCACCAAGATGCACGAGATCCTGCAGCACAGCATGCTCAACGCCATGGTCCGGGAAGAGCCGCTCGAAGACCTGATGCTGCTGGCCTGCCGGGAGATCGAACGTATCGCCCCGGAAGTCACCACCTCGATGCTGCTGGTTGATGAAGAAGGGCTGCTGCATCCACTGGCCACCCACAGCCTGCGTGCCAGCTACTGCCAGAGCATGGAAGGCATCAGGATCGGCGAAGGCGTCGGCACCTGCGGCACCGCCGCGTTCCGCGGCCAGCCGGTGATCACCAAGGATATCGCCAGCGACCCGCTATGGGATGGCTACCGACACATCGAACTGCCCGAGGGGCTCAAGAGCTGCTGGTCGACGCCGATCATGGGCGCCAATCAGCGAGCCATTGCCACGCTGGCGTTCTATTTCAAGGAAGTCCGCGGGCCGTCGGAATTCCATCAGCGTCTGGTGGACGTCATCGTGCCGCTCTGTGCGCTGGCCATCGAGCGTGAAAAATCCCGGGCTCACATCAGCCAGCTGGCGTTTTACGACAGCCTGACCGAACTGCCCAACCGCAGCCTGCTGCTGGCCAATACCGAGCAGGCGCTGCACGCTGCGCAACGCAACAAGACCTCCCTGGCCGTGTTGTTCATCGACGTTGATCGCTTCAAGCAGGTCAACGACTCGTTCGGCCATCCGGCGGGCGATGAACTGTTGCAGGTCATTGCTCGCCGCCTGCAGGAAAATCGCAGCCAGAAGGACATCGTCGGGCGCCTGTCCGGTGACGAGTTCGTCGTGGTACTGCCTGACTGCGATAACCAGCGGGTCACCGAGCTGGTCGAGCAGATGAAGCTGACCATCGCCCAGCCTTGCCAGGTCGGCAACAGCCGGGTCTCGCCGTCAGTCAGTATCGGTGTGAGCATGTTCCCGGAAGACGGCCATGACATGGGCACGCTGATCCACCGGGCGGACATGGCCATGTATCAGGCCAAGAATGCCGGGCGCGGGCGGTTCAGCTTCTTCTGCCATGAACTGAACCAGCTGGCCCAGGAACGCCAGGCCATGGAAAACGCCCTGCAACAGGCCTTGCAGGATGGCGCTCTGGAGCTGCACTACCAGCCGCAGATCAATATCGCCGATGGCCGTCTGTACGGTGTCGAAGCGCTGGCGCGCTGGCACCACCCGCATTGGGGCCAGGTGTCTCCGGCGCGCTTTATTCCCTTGGCAGAAGAATGCGGGCTGATCGTGGAACTGGGCCTGTGGGGGATTCGCGAAGCCTGCCGGCAACTGGCTGCCTGGCGAGGCAAAGGGGCAAAGCTGCCGGCCATTTCGGTGAATCTGTCACCCACCAACTTCCATGATCTGGCGCTACCGGCCATGCTTACACAATTGCTGGATGAACATCAGCTCAGCCCCGGCGACCTGACCCTGGAGCTGACCGAAAACATCCTGATGGACACCAACCCCAGCACGCTCAAAGTCCTCAACGACGTGCATGCGCTAGGCATTCGCCTGGCCATGGATGACTTTGGTACCGGCTATTCGAGCCTGAGTTATCTGCGGCAGTTGCCGATCCAGGAACTCAAGCTCGACCGCAGCTTTGTGATGGACCTGGAAAACGACGCCACGGCCCGCACCCTCAGTGATGCGGTGATCCATATCGGCAACAGCCTTAACCTGACCGTGGTCGCCGAGGGCATCGAGACCGAAGGTCAGCATGAAATCCTCAGGCAGCAGGGTTATCACGTCGCCCAGGGGTATCTGTTCTCCCGACCATTGAGCGCACCGGACCTGGAACGCTGGTTGTTGGCGCGCTAAGGCATGATCGTGCTGTTTAGCGGACAATGATCGGCCATCGTTCATCGCTGTGCAGCCAGTTGCGCGACTGGCTGGTATGATGCGCGGCTTTTTCCGAACCATAGAAAACCACAGGCGCTCAGAGGGTGTTTACAAAATAGGCGAACGAAGGCAAGACAAGGCGAAATCGGGCGAAAAAGCGCAGTGTACATTCAGTACATGAGCATTTTGACCGGGCTGGCGATCCAGGTCGATTTCAACGCAGTATTGTCGAGTGCAGCCATTTTGTAGACACCCTCTCAGCCCGGACTGTGTTTGGCTATTGGTATCGAATCATTCACGGCACAGGCCAGGTCCTCGGAGCCCGATATGCTGGAAAGGCTGTTTCAACTAAAAGCACACAACACCAACGTGCGCACCGAGATTCTCGCGGGCGTCACGACCTTCCTGGCCATGGCCTATATCCTGTTCGTCAACCCGAGCATTCTCGGCGAGACCGGCATGGACAAGGGCGCACTGTTCGTTGCCACTTGCCTGGCCGCAGCGATTGGCTCGGCAGTGATGGGCCTGGTTGCCAATTACCCGATCGCCCTGGCGCCGGGCATGGGCCTGAACGCGTTTTTCACCTACACCGTGGTCCTGCACATGGGCCATACCTGGCAGGTCGCGCTGGGCGCGGTGTTCATCTCGGCGGTGATGTTCTTCATCCTGTCGATTTTTCGCATTCGCGAGTGGATCATCAACAGTATTCCGCTGGCTCTGCGCTCGGCCATTGCCGCGGGCATCGGCCTGTTCCTGGCGCTGATCGCCCTGCAGAACGCCAAGATCATCACCTCGCACCCGGTCACCATGCTCAGCCTGGGCGATCTGAAAAGTCCGGCGCCGATTCTTGCCGCCCTGGGCTTTTTCCTGATCGTCGCCCTGGAGCGGATGCAAGTGCGCGGCGCAGTTCTGATCGGCATCCTGGCGGTCACTCTGGCGTCCATCGTGCTGGGTTTCTCGCCGTTCGGCGGGCTGGTGTCGATGCCGCCATCGCTGGCGCCGACCTTCCTGCAACTGGACATCATGGGCGCGCTGGACGTCGGTCTGGTGAGCATCATCTTTGCCTTTCTGTTCGTCGATATCTTCGATAACTCCGGCACTCTGATCGGCGTCGCCAAACGCGCCGGCCTGATGGGCAAGGACGGCCACCTACCGAAAATGGGCCGGGCGCTGATCGCCGACAGTACCGCGGCCATGGCCGGTTCGCTGCTGGGCACTTCGACCACCACCAGTTATGTCGAGTCGGCAGCCGGTGTCAGCGCCGGTGGACGGACCGGCCTGACCGCGATCGTGGTCAGCGTGCTGTTTCTGCTGGCGCTGTTTTTCGCGCCACTGGCCGGCAGCGTGCCCGCGTATGCCACCGCACCGGCGCTGCTGTTCGTGGCCGTGCTGATGGCCTCGGGCCTGGCGGAAATCGACTGGGAGGACATCAGCGTAGCGGCGCCGGTGGTGATTACCGCGCTGGCCATGCCGTTTACCTATTCCATTGCCAACGGCATCGCCTTTGGCTTCATTTCCTGGACGGCAATCAGGCTGTTGTCGGGACGCGCACGCGAGCTCAATGCTGCGCTGCTGATCCTGTCGGTTCTGTTCGTCATCAAGCTGGGCTGGTTCAACGCATGAGTGTTTCCTTCGACCCCGCGAGCTACGAGCTGCAGCTCGCTGAAAAAGCCGCCCGCCTGCAAACGTTGCTGGCGCCTTTCGACGCACCCGCAGCCCAAGTGTTCGACTCACCCCGCGAGCATTACCGGCTGCGCGCCGAGTTTCGCCTGTGGCTCGAAGGCCAGCAGCGCCACTACGCGATGTTCGCCCCCGGCGACAAGCACACGCCGATCCTGCTCGACGGCCTGCCCATCGCCAGCCAGCGCATCAATGAACTGATGCCGCTGCTGCGTGACGCCTGGCAGACCAGTCAGGCGTTGAGCTACAAGCTGTTTCAGGTGGACTTTCTGACCACGCTGTCTGGCGACTCGATGATCACCCTGTGCTACCACCGTCCGCTGGACGACACCTGGCAAGCGGCCGCCGAACAGCTGGCGGCACAACTGAAGGTCAAGCTGATTGGCCGTTCTCGTGGTCAGCGGCTGGTGATTGGCCAGGACTACGTGACCGAGCAACTGCAAGTGGCCGGGCGTACCTGGCGCTACCGTCAGCCTGAAGGCGCGTTCACCCAGCCCAACGGCACGGTGAACCAGAAGATGCTCAGCTGGGCACTTGAAGCCATGGGCCAGCGCGACGACGACCTGCTGGAGCTGTACTGCGGCAATGGCAACTTCACCCTGCCGCTGGCGACCCGGGCGCGCAAGGTGCTGGCGACCGAAATCAGCAAAACCTCGGTGAATGCCGCACTGGCCAACCTGGCCGACAACGGGGTGGACAACGTGACCCTGGTCCGGCTGTCTGCCGAAGAACTAACCCAGGCGCTCAACGAGGTGCGGCCGTTCCGCCGACTGCACGGCGTAGACCTGAAAAGCTATGAATTCGGCACCGTGTTCGTCGACCCGCCACGGGCCGGCATGGACCCGGACACCTGCGAGCTGACCCGACGCTTCGAGCGCATTCTGTACATTTCCTGCAACCCGCAGACCCTGGCGGCCAACATCGCGCAATTGCACGACACCCACCGGGTCGAGCGCTGTGCGCTGTTTGACCAGTTCCCGTATACCCACCATATGGAATCCGGGGTTTTGCTGGTGCGTCGCTGAGTTTTTGGAGGGCTTCTGAAGGCGGCCTGAGCCGTATCGATTCTGTAGGAGCAGCTTCAGCTGCGAATCTAAAGCTGCAAATCTTTCGTTCGTAGCAAGGATCTTTGCCGCAGTTGTCTGAGCCTCAGGTTCCGCCCCGACGGGCGGGTTCCTTTAATGCGCCAAAGGAACCAAAGCGCTTGCGACGGCTAGTCCCGCTTCAAGCGGGATTCCCTCGCTCCGGCGCCGATTTGGCGTTCGGCGTCGTCTGTGCCATCTCGGCTCGAAGATCAAAAGCAGAAGCGACAACATCGGCATCGCTAGTGAACTTAACGCTACATCCGCGACCAAGGTCGCGCTTGCTTCAATAGGCAGCTACCTATCATTTGCGGTATAACGCGTACTCGCTTATCTGCCGCGTGTGTGGGTACCTGCCTTGAGTTGCGAATCACCTGCTTCGACTTCCACTTCATCGGGTCTGGCTCGTCAACCCGGATTTCTTGCGTTTCTGTTCGCCCGGTTGCTGGCCATGTTCGCCATGCAGATCCAGGCCGTGGTGGTCGCCTGGCAGGTCTACGACCTGACCCGCGATCCGATGGCGCTGGCCTATGCGGGCCTGGCGCAATTCATTCCCATGCTGCTGTTGTTGATGCCGGCCGGCGACCTGATCGACCGCTATGATCGCAAGCTGATCCTGATTCTGAGCTGGATCGTGCAGGCGCTGTGCGGGGTCATCCTGCTGCTGTTTTCATTCTTTGACCTGCATGACGTGCGCCTGGTCTACGCCGCGCTGGTGCTCTACGGCGCTGCACGGGCCTTTACCGGCCCGACCCTGCAGAGCCTGCTGCCACAAATCGTGCCCCGCGAGCGCCTGGCTTCGGCCATCGCGACCAACAGCGTAATCATGCGCTGCTCCACCGTAGCGGGTCCGCTGATCGGCGGCGCTCTGTATGCCTTGGGCGGCGCGGAGCTGACCTACTCGGCCTGCGTCGCCGCGTTCATCGCCGGCATCCTGCTGCTGCCACTGGTGGCCACCCCTTACGCCGAAGCCCGCGCCCCGCTGGAAGGCAGCGGCTGGCAGCGCTTCACTGCCGGGATCGCCTTTATCCGCTCGCGACCGATTATTCTCGGCACCATTTCCCTTGACCTGTTCGCAGTGCTGCTCGGTGGCGTGATTGCGCTGTTGCCGATCTACGCCCATGAGGTGCTGCACCTTGGCCCACAGGGGCTGGGAGCGTTGCGCAGCGCCATGAGCCTGGGTGAGCTGGTCACCGGTGTGTACCTGAGCGTTCGGCCGCTGGACCGTCATGTGGGCCTGACCATGTTCATCGCCGTGGGCATCTTCGGCCTGGCCAATCTGCTGTTCGCACTGTCAACGCTGTTCTGGCTGTCGTTCGTGGCACTGCTGATCGCCGGGGCAGCCGATATGGTCAGTGTCTACATTCGCTCATCGCTGGTGCAGTTCTCAACGCCCGATGCCATGCGCGGGCGGGTCAATGCGGTGAACATGCTGTTCATTGGTTCTTCCAACGAGCTGGGTGAATTTCGCGCCGGCACCAGCGCCTCACTGATCGGTGCGATCCCGGCGGCGATCACCGGTAGCCTCTGCACGCTCGGCGTCGTAGGCGCCTGGATGGCCGGTTTCAAGAGCCTGCGCCGGGTCGACCGGTTTGCCGATGCCGCGCCACAGCAAACTGCCAGTACCCTGAAGTGACCGACGGGCTGGCGTAGCCCGATTACACCAGCAACACTTGTTTGTCAGGCCGTTCAAAAACGTCAGCAAGGCCGGTTGTTTGTCGAGGGCAGTTGTATGTTGTGGAAAAAAGGCCGACGGAGCGACAACGTGGTCGATGCTCGCAGTGACCGTAGCGGCATGCGGGTCGGCGGCAAGGGGCTTACCCTGGGCGGGGTGGCCCTGATCGTAGTGTTTGGCCTGATCACCGGCCAGGACCCGCTGCAGATTCTTGGCCAGATCACCGGGCAACTGGGGCAACAGAGCGCACCGCTCAGCCCCCAGAGTCAATCCACTCTCCCCACTAGTGACCCGCAGACCGAATTCGTGCGCGCCGTGCTCGGTGATACCGAAGACAACTGGCAAGCCGTGTTCAGCCAGGCAGGCCGGCAGTATCAGGAGCCCAAGCTGGTGCTGTTCAACGGCCAGGTCAATTCGGCCTGCGGCTATGCCACCTCGGCCACCGGGCCATTCTACTGCCCGGCCGACCGCAAAATTTATCTCGACCTGGATTTCTTCCGGGAAATGTCCCAGCGCTTTTCAGCGGCCGGCGATTTTGCTCAGGCTTATGTGATTGCCCATGAAGTGGGTCATCACGTACAGACCCTACTGGGCATTTCCGCCAAGCTCCAGGCCGCGCGCCAGAGCGGCCGACGCCTTGAAGGCAGCAGTGGCCTGCTGGTGCGCCAGGAGTTGCAGGCCGACTGCCTGGCCGGGGTCTGGGCACACAACGCGCAAAAGCGTTTGAACTGGCTGGAACCGGGTGATATTGAAGAAGCCTTGAATGCGGCCAACGCCATTGGCGATGATCGCCTGCAACGCCAGAGCCGCGGCCATGTGGTGCCCGACTCGTTTACCCACGGAACATCCGAACAACGGGTGCGCTGGTTCAAGACCGGCTTCGCCCAGGGCAACATCAACCAATGCGATACCTTCGCCGCCAAGAGCCTGTGAATAAATGATCAAACCGTTGTTGGCCCTGTTGTTGAGCAGCACTGTTCTGAGCCTGAGCGCCCATGCCGAAACCCCTCCCGCAAAATCCCTGAGCCCGGACCGGCTGGCGATCAACGGCGCGCAGGCCACCCTGGGGTTAAGCCAGGAGTGGGTCCACCCCAAACCACAGATCCAACGGGTGGTGATTGTCATCCATGGCCGCCAGCGTAACGCCCCGACCTACCTGCGCAGCGTCGAGCGCGCCGCCAACCAGTCCAAAGAGCGCAGCCGCACGCTGTTGATCGCCCCGCAGTTTCTGGATGAAAAAGACATCGCAGCCCACCACCTGGCAGACAATATTCTACGCTGGCATGAAGACGACTGGATTTCCGGCAGCCGCTCGGTGGGCAGCAAGGCGGTCAGCTCCTTTACCGTGCTGGATCACATTCTCAAGCGTCTGAGCGACGACAAGCTGTTCCCCAACCTCAAGGAAATCGTGATCGCCGGGCATTCGGGCGGCGCGCAGATGGCCCAGCGTTATGCATTGCTCGGCGGTCGTGAGGAGGCGCGGCTGAAACAGGCGCACATTCGGCTGCGCTACGTGATCGCCACGCCCTCGACCTATGCCTGGTTTGACGCAGAGCGGCCGGTGGCCAACCCGGCAAGCAACTGCCCGGGCTTCAACGACTGGAAATACGGCCTGGAAAAACTGCCGCCCTACGCCGCCAAGGTCGAACGCGCCAGCCTTGAGAAAGCCTATGTGCAGCGTGACGTAACCTACTTGCTGGCGCTACAGGACAACGACCCGAACCATGTCTCGCTGGACAAGAGCTGCGCTGCCCAGGCCCAGGGCGCTGATCGGCTGACGCGCGGGCATAACTACTTCGATTACCTGACCAAACGCCACCCTACCGGCCTGAACCAGCGCATCGTGCTGGTGCCGAACGTGGCGCACAACGGCGATGCGATCTTTACCTCGCCGGAAGGTCAGGCGGTACTGTTCAAACCGCTATAAGCCCGGAACCCGTAGGAGCCCGTAGGAGCCACTTCAGTGGCGAAAACCTTGATCCCTTCGCCACTGAAGTGGCTCCTACGACGCTCATGAATCCAGCATCGCCTGTAACGCTGTGCAATCGGCGGCATGCCAGTCGGTCAGTTCCGGCCAGGGATTGTCCGGGACATGGTCGGGCAGGTTGACCAGCACGGTGTGGGCGCCCGCCGCGCGGCCACAATTGAGGTCGTGAACGTAGTCGCCGACCATCACCATGTTCTGCGGCGCGACATCCCAGGCGCTGGCCAGTTTGAGCAGCCCGGCCGGGTCGGGCTTGGGGGTGGCCTCGTCGCGGCCGAGGACGTCCTGCACGGCGAAACAGTCGGCAATGCCAATCGCCGCCAACGTGATATGCGCCAGCTCGCGGGCATTGCGGGTCAGGATGCCCAGCCGGTAACCGCGCCCGGCCAGCTCGCGCACCAGCGCCACCGCACCGGGCGCGGCTTTGGAACCTACCGCCAACTCGCGCTCGTGCTCCAGCAGCCAGGCGTGTTTGGCCGCGGCTTCGTCTGCCGGCAGGCTGGCCAGATGGCCGAGAATGTCGGCCTCGGGCGGAATGTCCAGGGCGCGCTTGATGGCCAGGAAATCATGCACTGCCAGTGTCAGGGTGCCGTCCATGTCGAACACCCAATGGCGAATCTCGCTCAGTTTCATGCCCAGTCCTTGCGATGACGAATCAGGCCTTCCTGGCTGACCGAGGCCACCAGTTGTCCGGCGCGGTTGTACACGCTGCCACGAGAAAAACCACGGGAGTTGCCGGCCCACGGGCTGTCCATGGCATACAGCAGCCAGTCGTCGGCGCGCAGGTCACTGTGGAACCACAGCGAGTGATCCAGGCTGGCGACCTGCATATCGCGTTGCCACACCGTCTTGCCGTGGGGCAGCAGCGAGGTGGTCAGCAGGTTGAAGTCCGAGGCATAGGCCAACAGGTATTTGTGCAGCGCCGGGACATCCTTGAGGGTGCCATCGGCGCGGAACCAGATGTACTTGACCGGCTCACCCGGCTTGGGATCGTAGGGATCTTCAGCCGTTACCGGACGAAACTCGATGGGCTTGGGGCAGAGGAATTTCTCGCGCATCGCTTCGGGGATCAGATGCGCGCGGCGAGTCAGCAGTTCAAGCTCGCAAGGCAGGTTTTCCGGACCGGCAATCTGTGGCATCGCCGCCTGATGTTCGAAGCCTTGCTCGTCGTACTGGAACGAAGCGCTGCAGGTGAAGATCGGCTTGCCCTTCTGGATGGCGGTGACGCGCCGGGTACTGAAGCTGCCGCCATCGCGTACCCGATCAACGTGATAGACCACCGGCAACTGGGCATCACCTGGGCGCAGGAAGTAACCGTGCAGCGAATGCACATGGCGGTCATCTTCTACGGTCTGGCTGGCCGCCGACAACGACTGGCCCAGCACCTGGCCGCCGAACAGCTGGCGAAAGCCCAAGTCCTGGCTACGGCCGCGAAACAGGTTTTCTTCGATGGATTCCAGCGTCAGCAGATCGACCAGATCTTCCAGCACTCGGCTCATTCATGACTCCTTGCACACAGAGGTTGCGCGTTCAAACGCGGCTATAGAGCCCAATGATACAAAATCCTTCAGCCTTGCAGGGTCGAAAGCCACTGCTCACGGTTGATGCGGTACAGCACATGGGGTTTGAGCGGATGATTATCGGCCAGCGCCGGATGGTCAAAATCACCCTGCAGGTCGGCGTGCATGCCGATGGCCTGCATGACTTTCTGAGAGGGCAGGTTGCTGCGCGCGGTAAACGACACTACCTGATCCAGCCCCAGCCGCTCAAAGCCACAGCCCAGTGCCGTCCAGGCCGCCTCGCTGGCAAAGCCCAGCCCCCAATGCTCACGCGCCAGCCGCCAGCCAATTTCCACGGCCGGGGTAAACGGCGCCTCGAAGTCCACCACCAGCAAACCGGTAAAACCGATGAACGCACCGGTGTCCTTGCGCTCCAGCGCCCACAGGCCGAACCCCAGCTCGGCAAAGTGCCCGCGCAGGCGGCCAATCATCGCGGCGCACTGCAAGCGGCTCATGGGCTCAGGGAAGTAGCGCATCACCTGCGGGTCGGCACACATGGCGGCAAAGGCCGGCAGGTCGTCGTCGCGCCATTGGCGCATCGTCAATCGCGGGCTATCGAGCGTGAGTATCGGTTCCATCCGTCATGTCTCCGGGCCATCTTCAATCATCGCGGCAGTGTAGTTGCAACTGTGCGATCAGTTAGGTTACTGGCACTATCGCGGTTTGACCCTGATGCTAAAGAAAAATGCCACTGCCGCTGATCTACCACGACGATTACAGCCCGCCCTTCCCGGCCGACCACCGTTTCCCGATGGACAAATTCCGCCTGCTGCGCGATCACCTGGTCGACAGCGGCGTAACCACTGACGCGCAACTGCTACGCCCTGAGCTATGCCCGGCGGATATTCTGGCCCTTGCCCATGAGCCGGCCTATATCCAGCGCTTCATGAGCGGCGAGTTGTCCAGAGAGGATCAACGCCGTCTCGGGCTGCCGTGGAGCGAAGCGCTGGCGCGCCGCACAGTACGCGCGGTGGGCGGCTCGCTGCTGACCGCCGAACATGCCTTGCAACACGGCATGGCCTGTCATCTGGCCGGCGGCACGCATCATGCCCACTACGATTACCCGGCAGGTTTCTGCATCTTCAATGACCTGGCGATCATCAGCCATTACCTGCTCGGCAGCGGTCGGGTGGGCAAAGTGCTGATCTTCGATTGCGACGTGCATCAGGGTGACGGTACGGCCCGGCTGCTGGCCGATACCGATGATGCGATTACCGTGTCGCTGCACTGCGAGAAGAACTTCCCGGCGCGCAAGGCACAGAGCGACTGGGATATTCCACTGCCCATGGGCATGGGCGATATGGACTATCTGAAGGTGGTGGACGACACGCTCAATTACCTGCTGCCGTTCTACCAGCCTGACCTGGTGCTTTATGACGCCGGGGTCGATGTTCATGAGGACGACGCGCTGGGGTATCTGAAGCTCACCGATCAGGGGCTGGCGGCCCGTGACGAGGCCGTGCTGCACCATTGTCTGGGCCGCGATATCCCGGTAATGGGGGTGATCGGCGGCGGCTACAGCAAGGATCGCCATGCCCTGGCAAAGCGGCACGGCATCCTGCATCACAGCGCCCGCAAGGTATGGGACGAGCGCGGCCTGGGTTAATCAACTACGGCAGGGTCAGTGGCGGCTCAGATAACTCTCGATGATCGCGGAAAAATCCCGCCCGCCTTCGCCCCGCTGGCTCATGGCCTGAAACAACTGCTGGGCCAGCGCCCCGAGCAATACCGGCTGATGGGCAAGCCGCGCCGCTTCGGTGGCCAGGCCCAGATCCTTGAGCATCAGGTCGGCGGCAAAGCCACCGGTATAGCCTCGTGAAGCCGGTGCGGTCTCGACGATACCCGGCCAGGGGTTGTAGCTCTGCGAACTCCAGCAACTGCCGGTGGAGCTGTTGATGACCCCGGCCAGCACCTGAGTATCGATACCCAGTGCGTTACCCAAGGCCATGGCTTCGCTGACGCCGATCATCGAAATACCCAACAGCAGGTTATTGCACAGCTTGGCGATTTGCCCGGTACCCACCTCACCGCAATGCACGATATTACGGCCCATCTGCGCCAGAACAGGCTTGACCCGCTCGTAGTGCTGAACCGAGCCGCCGACCATGAACGTCAGCGTCGCGGCATTGGCCCCTGCCGTACCGCCGGATACCGGAGCATCACCCACTACCACGCCCTGGCTGGCGGCAATCGTGGCGATGTCGCGGATGCTCTGCGGGTCAATGGTGCTGCAGTCGAGCGCCGGGGTCCCGGTAGCGATACCGGCCAAGATACCGTTCTCGCCCAGAAACGCGCTGCCTACATGCGCCGCCGCCGGCAGCATGGTAATCACCAGGTCACTGCCTTGCGCCGCGTGCCTGGCAGAGTCTTTGATGTGCCCGCCTTGGGCTGCCAGCTCAGCCAGGGCGTTAGTGTCGAGATCGAACAGATGCAAATGATGCCCGGCCTTGAGCAGGTTACGGGCCATGGGCGCGCCCATGTTACCCAGGCCGATGAATGCGATTTTCATTGTTGTTCTCCATTGGCGTGCACAGCAGCAAGGCTTGCTCATCGAGCTACTGCGGGCAGCAATTGTGCCTTCCCTTCGAATACTAGCTCACCGCCTTGATGCGCAAGGCTTGCCGCCAGCCTGTGGATAACCCTGTGGATGATTTGTTGGAAAGCTGTATACGCAGGAGCGGAGAGGGACGCAAAGAACTGCGCAGTGCAGTGCTTAAGGATGCGCGATTTTTGCTTGAAAATACGCCAGAAAGCTTCCAATAAAAAATTAAGACATTGATTTATAAGCAATTTAAACGAAAGGCACGCTTCTTGACTTGTGCATCAGGTGGCCTCGCCGAATGACTCGGCGGGCACTTGAGCCTGCAAGGAGAACCTCCATGGCTACACCGGCCTATATGTCCATCACCGGCAGTAAACAAGGGCACATCACCAAAGGCGCTTCCACCGCTGACTCGGTGGGCAACAACTATCAGGAAGAACATGAAGACCAAGTGCTGGTCCAGGCCTTCAGCCACAAGATCAGCCTGCCCACCGACCCTCAGTCCGGACAGCCCGCCGGGCAGCGGGTCCATGATGCGGTGTGCATCACCAAGGTGTTCGACAGGGCTTCACCCTTATTGCTGGAAGCCCTGACCAAGGGCGAGCTGCTGCCCGAGGTTGAAATCGAGTGGTACCGCACCTCCAAGTCCGGAACCCAGGAGCATTACTACACCACCCATCTGGTGGACGCGATCATCGTCGAGATCCGCGACTACATGCACAACTGCCAGGACCCTGGCAGTGCCCACTTCACTCACCTGCAAGATGTCTACATGACTTACCGCAAGATCAGCTGGACCCACAAAGTCAGCGGCACCTCCGGCTCGGATGACTGGCGCAAACAGAAGACCGACTGATCGGCAGGCTCATCGGCCCGTCGTGCGGGCCGATGCACCTCAGGCAGGCAATCGGGCGCGCAGCGCCTGGGCCTGCTCACCCAGATCCCAGAACAACCCGGCCGCCGCCTTGAGCCCTTGCTCAACGATGCTTTCCAGCAAATGCTCGTCCGGCGCGTGCTGCTTGCAGGAGGGATAAGAGTGCGGCAGCCATACCGTCGGCAAGCCCAGTACATCAGCGAAGCAATGGTTGGGGATGGTCCCGCCCAGATTCGGCAGAATACTCACCGGCTCGCCCAGGCTGGTGCTGACTGAGCGGCTGACGAAGCCGACCCAAGGGTGCGCCGGGTCGAGCCGGGTCGCCGCATAGCCGCCATCGATCTGCACCTGCACCTCGGTAAAACCTTGCTCATCAAGATGGCGACGCAGGTTATCCGCCAGCCCCTGCCAGTCGGTGCCCTGGACAAAACGTAACTGGCAGACCATTTCCGCCCGGCCAGGAATCGCGCCAATCACCTTGACGGTACTGCCCGCAGACATCCCCACCACTTCCAGGGTATTGCAGCCGAACAACTTCTCGCCCACGCTCAAACCGGGTTCACCCCACTGCAGATTGAGCTGCGGGTCGAAGCTTTCACCACCGACCGGCAGATCACGCACCAGCGCCGAGACCGACTCACTGATCGGTGCCGGGCGCAGAAAGTCGGCCTGCAATTGCCCGCTGGCCGATACCAGGCTCGCCAGCACATGGCCCATGACAATCGCCGGGTTGGTGATGATCCCGCCCCAGTTGCCCGAATGACGACTGCCATTGCCGGTGTCCAGGCTCAGACGGAACTGGCACACCCCACGCGAGCCGAGAAACAGCGTCGGCAGGTCATGACGCACCCGCGGTCCGTCAGAGGCCAGGAACAGATCCGCAGACAACGCCTCGGCATGCTCACGGCACGCTTGCTCCAGCCCTGGCGAGCCCACTTCTTCGCTCATTTCGAAGATGACTTTCAGGTTGAACCCCAACTGTCCCTGGCGGACCTGCAGCACCGCATCCAGCGCGGCCAGGTTGATACTGTGCTGGCCCTTGTTGTCGGCCGTTCCACGCCCATAAATGCGTCCGTCCTTGATGCTCGTGCGCCATGGCGCAGTGCCTTGCTGCCAAAGCTCATCCTGGCCACTGGTGACGTCACCATGGCCGTAGCTGAGCAAGGTCAGCAAAGCCGGGTCTTCAATACGCTCAGCCAGCAATAGCGGCGGTTTGCCGGCCTGCGGGTTGTCGATGATCCGGCAACTGAAGCCCATGCCCAACAGCACCGGCTGCAATTCGTCGTGCAGATAGGCGTGCAGTGCTGCGCTGCAATCAGGGTTCTGGCTTTCGGTACGCTGGGCGACACGGCGGTCAAGGATTTGCAGGAACGCACCACTGCTGTAGTGCCGTGCGGCCAGTTCCAGAGCATGTTCACGTGAGCAGGCAGAAGAGATCGACATATCAGGTTCCTTGCTATCAGGCATTGGTCGTCGGGCGCGACCAGCAAGCCCTCGACCGAACAGTGCCGCAGAGGTTAACGTGGCAGCCTGAGTTGCAACAATTATCAAGTTCTCAATTCAACCTTGTCTTTTTTGCAAGCCAGCCTTGCACTTGCCTGAAGCATCAATGGAGCCGCGCCATGCATGACCTGCCCTTGCGTTACTTCCACAGCGTGGCCAGGACCGGCTCGCTCTCGGCTGCTGCCGAGGAGCTGCACGTGGCCGTTTCGGCGGTCAGCCGACAGATCAGCAACCTGGAAGAAAACCTCGGGCTGCAATTGTTCGAGCGCAAACCGCGAGGCATGCAACTGACCGAGCCAGGCGAAGTGCTGCTGGCCTACGCCAACCGCAATCAGTTGGAAGTGCGCAACGTGATTGCCGAGATGCGCGGCCTCAACACCCTGCAACAGCACACCATCACCCTCGCCTGCCCGGAAGGCATGGCCTGGGAATTTCTGCCACGGGTGTGCGCGCAGTTCCGGGCCTTTCATCCCGGTGCGAGTTTCGATTTACAGGTGGTGGACGCCGCAAGGGCCTCGCAACTGGTCAAGGACGGCGTAGCCGACATCGCGCTGACCTTCAGCCTGACGCCGACCCTGGGGGTGGAGATTTCGCTCAGTTGCGACTCGCCGATCAGCGCGCTGATGCCTGTCAGTCACCCGCTGGCGAGCAGCGAATCATTGACCGTGCAGGAACTGGCGCAGTATCCACTGGCCCTGCCGCATGCCGGGTCGACCATCCGCTATCTGTTCGACATCGCCTGCAACCTGCACAGCATGAACATTGTGCCGGCCTACGCCAGCCACTCTCTGGGCGCGATCTATAACGCGGTTCGTCACTCCACGGACGTGATTGCCTTGTGCGGCGCCGCCACCGTCAGCGGCACCGCCGCGCGTGACAACCTGCTGCTGGTGCCGATGAGCGACCCGCAATTGCGCCAGCGTAGCCTGCAGGTGCAGATCATGGCCGGGCGCAAGCTGCCGGTGCTGATCCGTTATTTCCTGAGTTTTCTGGAGGAACAATTGGTCAGCGTCAGCCAGCCCCCCGAGCCGGACACGCCTACCAGAAGTTCACGGAGTAAGTCAGGGCCAAGCGGTTTTCTTCGTAACGCGAGGATTCGCGCACGTTGACCCCGATGTTCATCCAGTTGGCCCCGAACCCCTTGAGGAGCCCGCTCTGCACCACGTAACTGAGCACTGAGGTGCGTTCGGTCTCGTGGCTCTGCTGGCCCAGATCAATGTCGTTGCCCTCCATCCAGCGCGCCATCCATTTCAAGCCCGGCACGCCCACGGCGGCAAAGTCATAGTCATAGCGCAGTTGCCAGGAACGTTCGCCAGGCTTGACGAAGCCCAGCGCCGACCAGTTGATCAGAAACGGCGCCGGCGCGTAGTTGTTAAAGGTCGGGAACGTGTCCAGGCCCAGCATGCGCTGGTAACCGGCACCCAAGGTGTGGCCGTTTTTGCTCAGGCTGAACATCAGCCCATAGGTGCGATTATCCACCCGGCCAGACAACGCTTGGCCCTGCTCGCGGGTGTTGTAGTAGCGCACATCGGTCTTGAGCGTGAAACCGCCGCCCAACGCAGCCTTGTGCACCAGCCCCAGGTAATGCTGGCGGTAGATGTCCTGCAGTTGTGCGTAGAAATACGAGCCGGACAACTGCGGGGTGAACGCATAGGTGGCGCCAGCGAAATCCAGACCGTCGCTGGCTTGCGCCGGGGTATCGCCCCACAGGTACAGGTCTTCGCGTTCGGAAGACTCACGGCCGGTGATGCTCCAGAGCCGCCCGGCTGTCAGGGTCAGGTCTTTGACCTCCCGCGACTCAAGCACCGCGCCCTCGTAGCGGGTCACCAGTTGCCGGGCCGGGTCGTAGGACACCACTGGCAAGTTCGGCCGCTGGTCACCGATGCGCAGTTCGCTCTTTGAATAGCGCAACTTCACCGCCAGGTTGGCCCGCCCGTAATCCTTGACCGGGCTGCCATCGGTGCTGACCGGCAGCACACCATCGGGCGAGCGGCCTTTGCCGCCATCGAGCCGATAGGCAAAGTCGGCGCCCAGGTCCAGACCGAACTGGATCGGTGTGTCGGTGTAACCGGACTTGAACTGCAAGTCAAAGCCCTGCGACCAACTGCCGGTGCGTGACTTGGGCGCATTGGCCTGTTTGAAATCGCGGTCGACGTAGAAATTGCGCAGCCCCAGGGTCAGGTGGCTGTCATCGAGCAGGTCGGCCCGGGCAGGGCCTGCGACGCACAGGCCGACGCTGGTGAGCAATGCACAGGTAAGGCGCAAATCAGACATGGTCCACTCCAGAATCTTCAGGTGATTGGCGGCAATCAGCGAATCGTTGGCGTGCGAGTCCTCGCCCGTCACGACCATGGCGGGGCAAGAACAGGCAGGAGGTGGGGTGGCCCGGCCAAACGCCGGGCCAGCTGGCGATCAGTTGCGTTTGAGCTGCCGGGTAATGGCCAGCAAGGTGATCAGGCTGAGCAGACCGGTGACCAGCAGGTAGAAGCTCGGTGCAAGCTTGTTGCCGCTGGCGCCAATCAGCCAGGCAACAAAGAACGGTGTGAAGCTGCCGAAGATTGTGGTGCCGATGTTGTAACTCAGCGCCATACCGGTGGCCCGCACGCGGGTCGGGAACAGCTCAGCCATCAGCGCGGGCAGACCGCCGAAATACACAGCCTTCAGGACGCTCATCCAGAACAGTACCGCCAGCAACGCCATCAGGGTCGGCTGCGCTGCCAGCCAGGAGAACGCCGGGTAGATACTGGCGATGAACACCAGCGCGGCCCAGAACATGATGCGGGTGCGGCCAAACACATCGGAAAGGTGACCGATGAAGGGCGTCAGCACGGTCAGCACCAGGCCACTGAGCAGCGTACCGGCAAAACCGATCGAGGCGGTCAGGCCCAGTTGCTTTACCGCATAAGTGGGCATGTAGATGATCACGTAGCTGACCGAGGTCGACAGCACCAACGCGCCAATGGCGAGCAGCATGCGGTACTTGTGCTGCCTGAACAGCGTACCGGCCGGTGCGTGCTCGGCTTCGCTCTGCTTGAACTCGCCGGCTTCTTCAATATGCCGCCGGATGTACAGCCCCACCGGGCCGATCAGCAGGCCGAACAGAAACGGAATACGCCAGCCCCAGGACTCCAGTTGGTCGACGGTCAAGGTCGAGCTGAGCAGCAGACCGAAGCCCGATGCCAGCAGGCCGCTGATGCCCTGGCTGGCAAACATGAAGCTGGAGATCAGCCCTTTGCGCTCTGGCGCATGCTCGACCAGCAGCGCCGTGGCACTGCCGAATTCGCCACCGGCAGAAAACCCCTGGATCAACCGCGCGGTAAAAATACCGATGGGGGCCAGGATACCGATGGTGGCATAAGTGGGCATGATCGCGATCAGCAAGGTGCCGAGCATCATCAGCCAGATGGACACCAGCATCGCAGCTTTGCGTCCGACCCGGTCGGCGTAGGAACCCAGCACGATCGCGCCCAGTGGACGAATCAGGTAAGACACGGCAAAGGTGCCCAAGGCCAGCAGCAATGACACGGTTTCATCGGCGGCAGGGAAGAACAGCTTGGAAATGGTCATGGCAAAGAAGCCATAAACGATCAGGTCAAACCACTCCAGGGCGTTGCCGATGGAGGAAGCGATGACCAACTTGTACAGCTTGCTACGGGGCATGCGGCCGGCCAGCGGTTGGGTCGTCATCTGCGCAGTTGTCATTATTCGAAGCTCCAGCAGGTAGTCGGTGACGTGGCGGGAGGAAGGGGGCGTCATCCTTGAAAATCGATGGTAGGGACCTGCCAGGTTTCCCACAATTATGCATTTCAGAAGCAAACGTTGCGTTCAAGGCAAAACGCATCTGCTACATTTTGGCCGCTTGAGCGATATTAGTGCCCACAGGCCAGCGAGTGGCCGCAAAGGCGCGAACTGAACGCCCCGGTAATCAGCAGGCCGGCAAGAAGAGGCCAGGGCGCACAGCGCATGCACCCTGGTTTGGCGGGGTTACAGCTCCAGCATCAAGCCGCTCAAACGCTTGACCTTGCGTTGCAGGGCCTGCTCAAAAACACCCTGGCGTGGCTCGATCAGGCTGAACCATTTACGCGCACGGGTGATGCCGGTGTAGATCAGTTCTTTGGTCAGCACCGGGTTCAAGGCATCGGGCAGGATCAGTGCAGTGTGGGCGAATTCCGAGCCCTGGGACTTGTGCACGGTCATGGCATACACCGTCTCGACATCGTTGAGCCGGCTAGGCAACACAAACCGCACACCGCCGCTGCCGTCGTTGCGCGGGAAAGCCACCCGCAATACCTGACGCGTCTCACCTTCGCGCTCCGGTACCCGCAAGGTGATGCCGATATCGCCGTTCATCAAGCCCAGGCCATAATCGTTGCGGGTCATCAGCACCGGGCGGCCTTCATACCACAGCTCGTCGTCGATCAGGCCGGCACTGAACAAGGCTTGGGTAATACGCTGATTGAGCCCTTCGACACCCCACGGGCCTTTGCGTACCGCGCAAAGCAACTGGAACTCATCGAACGCCTGCAACACCGAGCGTGCCCATACTGTCCAGCACTCATCGAGCAGATCGGCGCCCTCTGTCGGTCTCTCGATTGCCAGCACGTTCAGGTAATGCCGGTAACCTTGCGGGCTGTCAGCGCCTTCGCCGAGTCCTTCCAGTGCCAGGCGCTCAAAACTGCGATCCTGCTCGTTCTTCAACAAGCGCACATGCAGGTCGGAATGGCTGTTGGCTGCCAGCAGCTCGCGCGCCCTGGCATGTTCCTGCCGATTGACCAGCCGAGCCAGTTGGCCAATGCCGCTGCCCTGGCCGAAGCGTCGTGAGTGCCGCAGCATCACCACCTGCTGGGCTAACGGATGCTGCTGCCCATCGCCTTCCTGCAGGCCACTGCTGGCCAGGCTTTCACCGCTGACCGACTCTAGCCAGGCGCGGGTATGCGGACTGTACAGGCCAATTTCGGCGTCGCGACACAAATCGCCCAATACCGCACCCGCTTCTACCGAAGCCAATTGGTCCTTGTCACCGAGCAGCACCATTCGTGCGTGTGGCGGCAAGGCATCGAGCAGGTTGGCCATCATTTCCAGGTCGATCATCGACGCTTCGTCCACCACCAGTACATCCAGCGGTAGCGGATTACCGGCATGGTGACGAAAATGCCGGGTGCCGGGGCGGCTGCCCAGCAGGCGGTGGACAGTGGTGACCTCACTGGGGATCTTCTCACGCACTGCCTCATCGACCTTGAGCTGTTGCACTTGCTGGCTGATCGACTCGGTGAGCCGCGCCGCGGCCTTGCCGGTCGGCGCGGCGAGCCGGATGCGCAGCGGCTGACCACTGGCCACTGCCGGCGCCTGAAGCAGCGCCAGCAGGCGTACCACCGTGGTGGTCTTGCCGGTGCCTGGGCCGCCGGTGATGATGCTGAACGCCTTGCGGGTTGCCAACGCGCAGGCCAGTTTCTGCCAGTCGATCTGCTCGCCGGCCTGACCAAACAGCGCATCCAGGCGCGTGCGCAGGTCGGCCGGCGTCGCCTCCTGCTCAGCCAGCCGCTGGTGCAACACCGCATCGATACGCCGTTCGTAGTTCCAATAGCGGCGCAGGTACAGACGCCGCCCGGCCAGCACCAGCGGCCGCTGCCGGTCTTCACCTGGTGCCAGAGCGACCAGTGCGCTGTGTTCCAGAACCTGACACCAGGCGGCGCCGTCCAGGCCGGCCAGCAGTTGTGACGGCAGCAGCATCGGGCCGCTCTGCACGTCACCTTCCGGCGGCAGCGACAGGGCGAAGTCAGGCGCCTTGAGGGTCTCGAACAGGTCCAGGCACACATGACCATGACCTAACTGGTGACTGGTCAAGGCTGCCGCCAGCAGTACCCGCGGGTCGGCGTGCGGATCAAGGCTGGCCAGAAACGCCACGAATGCCCGGTCCAGCGAGCGCAGCCAGCCACGCTCGCTCCAGCGGTCAAGCAGCATCAGCAGGTGATCGACCCGCGCCAGCGGCGCCAGGCCAGTCAGGCTGTCAGCCTGCAGCGGGGTAGGCAGTAACTGGGCAAGGGTACGGCTCATGCGGGCTCTCCTGACTCAGCCGGGATGGGTAACAGGCCCTGAAACAGCAAGTCGAGGCTTTCGATCAACTCGCGGGGTGGCCGGGTGAAATACACGCCCTGCCCCGGCGCCCGGTTACCGCGCAAGAACAGATACAGAGCACCGCCCATGTGCAGGTCATAGTCGTAGTCGGCCAGGCGCGCCTTGAGCTGACGATGCAGCGCCAGCAGGTACAGCACGTATTGCAAGTCGTAACGGTGTTCAAGCATCGCCGTCTCCATGGCCGCCGGTGTGTAGGCGTCGTCATCGGCACCCAGCCAGTTGGATTTGTAGTCGGCCACGTAGTAGCGCCCTTCATGCTCAAAGGTCAGGTCGATAAAGCCTTTGAACATGCCATTGAGCGCGGCAGGCTGCAGCGGCGCACGAGGCAGGTTGTGGTGGGTATGGCGGCGTACCAGCTCATCCACCCGCAGCACATCGACCTGACGACTGGCGAACCAGAACTCCATCTCGATCCGGTACTGATTGGGTTGCTCAAGGCCGCTCAACGAGGCATTGCCCGGCAACGGCAATGGCATCTGTAACAGGTCCAGCAGCCAGTCGCTGAGCGGTTTGATCCAGCTGTCCCAGCCGCGCCGGCTACAACGCCGCGCCACGGTGTCGCGTACGCCTTCGGGATCACTGGCCGTCAGTGCAAAGCCCTCTTTACCGGCCCATTCCAGCAGGCCATGGAGAAAGGTGCCCGGATTCGGCCCGCGCGGGAAGCGATGAATGTCGGTAGCACCCGGTACTGCTTCACGGGCCGCTTGCGGGTCAGGACGGTCGTCGTCGAACAGCTTCTGGGCCAGCGCCGTGTCTGGTGCGCTGTCGCTGCCAGTGAGCATGCCATCACCAATGCGCAGCGCACTGTAGGAAGCAATCCACCAGTTTTCAGCCGCCTTGCGCCGAGGCGTCAGCGGCTTGAGCAGCGCGGCCTGATTACGTGGCGCGCTAAAGCGCTCTGCGCAAGGCTCAGGGAGTGGCTCCAGCAACATGGCTGGGCTGTCCTTGACCAGCGCATTGAGCCATTCCCCCAGTTGCGCGCTATCGCTCAGTGCAGCACCACCACCGAGCAGGTAGCCCAGCGCCGAGCGATGCAGTTGCGAGTTTTTCCCGGCGCCGCGCTTGAGGTCGGTGACGCCCAGCCAACACGCGTGCTCAGAGCGGGTCAGCGCCACATAAAGCAAGCGCAGGTCTTCAGCCAGGCGTTCATCGTCGGCGCGTTCGATCAGCTCTGCGGTCGGTTGCAGGCTGATCCGCGCCAAGCCGTCATCATCGTGAAACTGTAGCGGCAGGCGACTGCCATCCACCGGTTTGCTGGAGCAGATGAACGGCAGAAATACCAACGGGTACTGCAAGCCCTTGGATTTGTGGATGGTCACCACCTTGACCAGTTGCTCGTCGCTTTCCAGACGCAGGATCTGCTCTTCACCGGCCTGGCCGCTGAGCATCAACTGCTCGCCCAGATGGCGAATCAGCGCCTGCTCGCCATCCAGTTCAGCGGCGGCCTGTTGCAGCAACTCGGACAAATGCAACAGGTTGGTCAGCACCCGCTCGCCATCACTGCGGGCGATCAGGGTCTGCGGCAACTGGAAGTCATGCAGCAGGCGACGCAGCATCGGCAGTACGCCCTGATAGCGCCAGACGTTGCGATAGCCACGAAACTGCATCACCCGCCGCTCCCAGGCCAGTTCGTCCTGATTCAGCCGTTCCAGCTCGGTCAGTGGCAGGCCGAGGGTGATGCTCGCCAGTGCGCCACGCAGGGTCCGTTCGGCATCCGGTTCGGCACAGGCCTTGAGCCAGGCAAGCACATCATGGGCCTCTTGGGCGGCGAACACCGAGTCTTTATCCGACAGGTACACGCTGCGCACCCCACGGGCGGCCAGCTCGCCGCGCACCGCCTGGGCCTCTTTGCCATCGCGTACCAGGATCGCAATGTCTGCTGGCAACAGCGCGCGCAGCGCCTCGCCGGGGCGGACAAAACCGGCTTCCCCGCGCTGACCGGCATTGAGCAAGCGGACGATCTCACTGGCACAGGTCGCCGCCAGTTGCTGTCGATAGGTTGCACCGGAGACGGGCTGATCGTCACAGAGTTGCCAGATGGTCAGTGCCGTGAGCGGCTGGCCGGCAAGTTCCAGACGCTCTTTGCGCCCCTGAGCCAGCGCCGGGGCAAAGGGCACCGGGTTGTCATTGCCGTGGCGAAACAGGAACGCACCGCGCCCGCTGTCTCGCTGCTCGGCGCGCATGAACACCTGGTTGGCCGCCTCGACCATGGCGACACTGGAGCGAAAATTGGTGTCCAGTGTATGCCAACGGCCCGCAGTGGCTTTACGGGCGCGCAGGTAGGTGTAGATATCAGCACCGCGAAAGGCGTAGATCGCCTGCTTGGGGTCGCCGATCAGGAACAGACCGGTGCTTTCGTCGTTTTGTTCCAGACGATAGATACTGTCAAAGATCCGGTACTGCACCGGGTCGGTGTCCTGGAATTCATCGATCAGGGCCACCGGGAACTGCTCACGGATCAGGGTCGTCAGGCGGTCACCGCCACCGGCACTCAACGCAGCATCGAGGCGCAATAACATGTCGTCGAAGCCCATTTCGGCACGGCGGCGTTTTTCGCTTTCAAAACGCAGGCTGACCCAGCGAGCGGCATGCTGCAATAACTGCGCATCGGGGGTCGGCAGGTCGTCCAACTGACGCTTGAGAGTCAGCATGGCATCAAGTGCCGGGTGCGTCGGCGGGTTACTCTTCCAGGATTCAGCAACGCCGTCAGGCGTCAGACGGGTAAAGCCGGTACCCAGATCAAGGTCGACCTGATCCTCGTCCTGCGCCCAAGTAGTGAGTTTGTCGAACCAGGGCTTGAAGTAACGCTCTTGAATCTGTCGGCCATTGACCTGCTTGGCCGCCACCGCCTGGGTGAAGATCGTATCCAGTTCCTGTGCCCAGGCTGCCCAGGGTGCCTTGAGTGCCCGCAGCGCGGCACGGCGCCGCTCCAGTGCCTCAGCGATCAACTGCGCAGGCTCTTGTTCCACCACCGGGTAATCACGACCGAACAGGCCGCGCACCCGTGATAACAGCGCATTCGGCCCGCCCCAGTGGTCCCGCACCCAGTCCAGTGCAACGCCATCCATGGGGTAACAAAAACGTCGCCAGTAATCACGCAGCACTTCGCCGAGCAATTCACTGTGGTCGGTTTCCAGACTCTGGGTAAACAGGCTGCCGCTGTCGAAGGCGTGCTCACGCAGCATGCGCTGGCACCAGCTGTGAATGGTCGAAACAGCCGCTTCGTCCATCCATTGCGCGGCGATATCCAGCCGGCTCGCGCAGCCGGGCCATTGCTCAGGCTCGAAGTCGCTGCGCAGTTCGGCGATCAAGGCATCGGGGGCCGGGATCTCGTCGCGGAAAAAACGTGCCGCTTCAGCCAAACGGGTACGAATCCGGTCACGCAGTTCCTTGGTCGCGGCGTCGGTGAAGGTCACCACCAGAATCTGCGGCGGCAACAACTCACGGCCAAAGCCGGTCAACTCGTCACCATGGCCCAGTACCAGGCGCAGGTAGAGCGCCGAAATGGTGAACGTCTTGCCGGTGCCGGCGCTGGCTTCGATCAGTTGGCTGCCACGCAGCGGAAAGCGCAGCGCCAGGGGGCGCGAGGTCAGGGAGCTATTCATTGACCGGCCTCCTCGCCCTGCCAGGGCGCATCGAACAAGGGTTTGTACAGCGACTCACACCAGCCGGAAAAGAGCTCGCTGTCTTGCAGAGCGGCAAAATCCGGGTATTGGCGCAACAGTGCCGTGCTTTCGGCGCGTTCGCCGTTAGTGTTCTGACCATCGCCTTCATAAGCTTTACGCGCCGCAGCTTCAGCCTTGAGATCGTCGCCGGCCTGAGCCAGCCAGGCAAACGCCGTCTTGGCGGCGACCGGTAACGGATGCTGCATACCGTTGAGCCAGCCGCTCAACAGATAACCCAGGCACTCACGGGCGGCGTCTACCTCCAGAGGCGGCAACAGCAGGGTTTCATCGCTGGCCACCAAGGCGGTGGTGAGGCTCAGGTCACAAGCCGAAGCCGCCAGGTGATTGACCCATGGACGGATCAGACGATGCCATTTGCGGGTCTTTTGCGAGCCGATGGCATTGGGCACCACGGTGACCGCCAGCAACTGACCTTGAGCATTGCGATGCAAGCCGCCCAGCCAGCCTTCAAGACGCACCTGGCGGTACTCGAAGCTGACCGGCAAAGCGCTATGGACCGGCTCAGGCCAGCGGCTGAGCAATGATTGATAACGTTGCAGTACATCCGGTAACGGCGCGATCAGTTCGGCCTGCATTGAGGTGCCGAACCCGGCCATCGGCAACAGACCGCTGCCCTGCAAGCGTTGCGCCTGGGACTGCATGGCCTGGTCGCTGTTATCCAGGTCGAGCAGCGCCGCAGCCAGCAGGCTTTCACTGAGCCCATAGCGTTGCAGCGCATCAAGCACGAACGGCTCTTCATCAGCCAGTGGTGCCTGGGCCTGATCGAAGAAAATTTTCAACCGCTGGGTATAGAAATGCTTGACCGGATTACGCAAGAAATCCTGCAACAGCGCCAGCGTCAGCGGCTCTTGTGGATCATGGGCAGACAATTGGGTCTGCTCCAGAGGCGCTGCGTCGCCGCTGTGCAGCGCCTGCCACTCACGGGCAAAACTGAAGTAGCCATAACCTTCATGAAAATACCGGGCACTGAACGGCTGTAGCGGATGGGCCAGGGTCAGCGCGTTGAGCAGAGCTTCACCGCTCGTCAGGTCAGACTCGTCCTGCGCGAGTCGCCAACCACTGGCCAGGTGATCACGCAGTTGGCCGATCAGCACCGAAGAGGGCCGCTCGCTGTTGTCCCGGATGCTGTGGCCGACCCAACTGATATACAGCTGGTCACGGGCCGACAACACGGCTTCAAGCAACAGATAACGATCATCCTCGCGACGTGAGCGGTCACCGGGGCGGTAATCACTGCCCATCAGGTCGAAGTCCAGCGGCGGCTGCGCGCGCGGATAGTCACCGTCGTTCATGCCCAGCAGGCAGACCACCTTGAACGGAATGGCACGCATCGGCATCAGTGTGCAGAAGTTGACCGAGCCGGCGAGGAAACGCTGCGACAGACGCCCTTGATCGAGACCGGCCAGCCAGGCTTCGCGTACCACCGTCAGCGGCAATGGATCGAGCAAACCGACTGACTCACAGGTCTGTAGCCAGTCCTCACGGAGGTTCTCCAACTGCACCAGCAGGTAGTCATCGTGTTCGCTCTGCGCCTGGAAAAACACCTGAATGAGGTTCTGCAGACGCACACCCCAGTCCTGCGCAGTGGCCTGCGTGGAAAGCTCGGCATGCGCCACATCCAGCGCATCAATCAAGGCCACCAGCGGGCCGATCAGCGCGGCGTCCAGGCCGCCGATTTCATCGTAAGGTTCGATGTCCTGAAACGCGGCGCCGGAGCCTACTGCATACCCCAAGAGCATGCGCTGTAAGCCAAATTGCCAGCTATTCTGCTCCAGCGCCTCGGGCAATCCGAGACCTTCGCGCTGACTGGCATCCAGCCCCCAGCGCACACCGGCGCCTTCGATCCAGCGATGCAGGGTCGGCAGGTCACGCTCCTTGATCCCAAAGCGGGCACGCAGCGCCGGGACATCCAGCAGGTCAAGGATTTCACTGACCGGAAAACGGCTGTCCGGCAGCTTGAGCAAATGCTCCACCGCGATCAGCAGCGGCTCGCGACCACGCTGGCCCTGGTCTGCCAGGGTGAAGGGGATGAAGCGTTTGTCGTCGCGCTCAAGCTGGCCGAACACTGCGCGGATGTGTGGCGCATAGCTGTCGATGTCCGGGACCATGACGATCACATCGCGGGGGCGTAACTGCGGATCTTTGCTGAACCGGGCGAGCAACTGATCATGGAGAATCTCCACCTCACGCTGGGCACTGTGGGCCACATGAAAGCGGATCGAGCGGTCTTGCAGGGTATCGACTGCGGGCCATAGCTCACGGGTTTCGTCCAGCGGGCGCAGTTCCAGAATATCGTCCTGCAACTGGCTGAGCATGTGGTGTGGCTCGCCCTCGCTGAACAGGTCAATGCGCTCGTCCTTGAAGCAGAAACGATAGCTGTGCGGGTTGTCGTGACTGTCCAGCAGGTTGATGTAATCACGGCCTTGCTTGCCCCAGGCTGCGAGCAACGGGTGCGCGTGCTGATGCAAAGTCTGTGGATCAAGCACCTGAGGCGTACCGGGTTTACGTGCCTGGCGCTTGTATTGGTGACGCAGCAGGTCTTTGTCAGCGACGATATCGGCCCAGTGGTGCCGACACGGGTTATGCACACACAGCAGCACCTGACTGAACCTGGCCAGACCGGCCAAAGCCTCCAGCGCCTGGGCCGGCAACGATGAAATACCAAAGACGATGACCCGTGGCGGTAACCCCGGCACCGCATCGGTCATGGTCTGAACCCGCTCGATGAAACGCTGATGCACTCCGGCACGGCTCTGGGCCATACCGGCAACACCGACATCGTGCAGCAGGGCGCGCCACAGTTCGGCCTGCCAGATATTGGCCGGGTTCAATGGCTTGATTTCGCCGCGCACCGAACGTAACTGATGGCGACCGGCAGCCCAGTCTTCCAGCCAGTCGGCGCGATACACCTGATACTGGTCAAAGAGGTCAGCGAGACGCTCGGACAATTGATAACGCTTGCGCAGGTCGGTGTCTGCGGTCAAGAACCGTTGCAGCGGCTCGAAGTGTGGCTGATTGATCAACTCCGGTAGCAACCGCATCAGCCGCCAGGTCAGGGGCGCCTTGTCCAATAGAGAGGTCTGCGGGATCTCATCACGGCCCAGTACGGCGCGGTAAAGCTGCCACATGAAACTGCCCGGCAGTTGCACATCGATAGCGGCGGCAATGCCGCAACCGCCGAGGTCGTCATCCTCGGTATCTTCGGCCAGGGCAAGCTTGAGCCATTGCGCGATCCCGTTGCTCTGTACCAAGGCAATTTCATTCTCCAGCGGCGCCAGAGGGTAACGCCGCATCCAGGACACCGCCAGGCTGCGCAACTCGTCCAGTCGATTGCCATGAACCACCATGAAACCGGCGTTCAGTGAGGTAGTGTGTGGCATGCGTGCATCCCTGACCTGTTGGAAAAATAGCCAAGCGCACCATAAGGGCTAAGCAGGGCAGCGTCCAGTTGCAACAGCTTCGCGAGCAAGCTCGCTCCCACAGAGTTTTATTACGCGCAAAGCAAAACCCCCGATCGCAGAGCGATCAGGGGTTCTGTGTTTGAATCTTGACGATGACCTACTCTCACATGGGGAAGCCCCACACTACCATCGGCGATGTATCGTTTCACTACTGAGTTCGGGATGGGATCAGGTGGTTCCAACACTCTATGGTCGTCAAGAAATTCGGTAGCCAGTGCGTTTTCACACGCTGGCAAATTCGGTTATGTGAACATTTTTCGGCGTTTGTTGATCAGCTTTCGGCTGTATCGTCTTCACACACCGCCACTGCTGTGCAGATGGCTTGGGTGTTATATGGTCAAGCCTCACGGGCAATTAGTATGGGTTAGCTCAACGCCTCACAGCGCTTACACACCCCACCTATCAACGTCGTAGTCTTCGACGGCCCTTTAGGGGATTCAAGATCCCAGTGAGATCTCATCTTGAGGCAAGTTTCCCGCTTAGATGCTTTCAGCGGTTATCTTTTCCGAACATAGCTACCCGGCAATGCCACTGGCGTGACAACCGGAACACCAGAGGTTCGTCCACTCCGGTCCTCTCGTACTAGGAGCAGCCCCTCTCAAATCTCAAACGTCCACGGCAGATAGGGACCGAACTGTCTCACGACGTTCTAAACCCAGCTCGCGTACCACTTTAAATGGCGAACAGCCATACCCTTGGGACCGGCTTCAGCCCCAGGATGTGATGAGCCGACATCGAGGTGCCAAACACCGCCGTCGATATGAACTCTTGGGCGGTATCAGCCTGTTATCCCCGGAGTACCTTTTATCCGTTGAGCGATGGCCCTTCCATACAGAACCACCGGATCA